>SKLG01000583.1 GCA_007123335.1 Anaerolineae bacterium
TAAAGCGGCCGTGGCCCTCGATGAGCAGATCGGCCCGATCGCCCACGGCGTCGGCCACCGCCTCGACGCAGTCCATGGCCTGGCGAAACTCGTCGCGGCTCAGGTTCATGTAGGCGCTGCCAAAAGGGTCCCACTTTAAGCCGTGAAAGCCCAGCTCGTCGACGGCGATGCGCGCCTTGGCGGCGAACTCTTGCGGCGTCTTGCTGGGTGCGAACCAGCCGTTGGCGTAGCAGGGCACGGCGTCACGCACCTTGCCACCCAAGAGCTGATAGACCGGCACGCCGAGGTCTTTGCCCTTGATATCCCAGAGGGCCATCTCCACGCCGGCCAGGGCGCTCATCAGGATCGGGCCGCCGCGAAAGTAGGTGTCGCGATAGGCGTCATGCCAAAAAGCCTCGATGTCGTGCGGGTCGCGGCCGACGAGGATGCGCTCCAACTCTTGCACAGCCGTAGCCACGGTAAGCTCGCGCATCTCGATGGTGGCCTCGCCGACGCCATAGAGGCCGTCGTCGGTGAGCACCTTGACGAACACCCAGTTGGTGCGGTAGGCGTGGCAGAGAAAAGTCTTGATGGCGGTGATGCGCATTCGGCTACTCTCCTACTCCTCGACCCACAGCGTCTGCTTGCTATCGGGATTGTACTTGTGCAGCTCGATGCGGTTGCCATCGGGATCGACGATCCAGGCCTGATGGCTGCGATCCTTGCCGATCTTGATCCCCGTAACCTCCACGTCCGCGGCGCGCAGGGCATCTATCGTGCCTTGTAAGTCGTCCACCTCTAGACAGAGATGGCGGTAGGCCTGGCCCTCGGCGGCATCGGCAAGGTCGCCCTCGAACAACTCCAAGAAGTTGCGCCCCCCGACGTGAATGTACTGGCCGGTGCGCCGGCCCTCATCGTTGATGAATGGAAAGGCCGGGGTCAGGCCAAGCTGGTCGCAATAAAAGGCGACGGCGCGGTCGAGGTCGGAGACAGTGTAGCAGACATGGGCGATGCCAGTAATCACAAGCCCTCCAAAGCCGATGGGTCGAGCGCAACGGGTCAGGGAACAGAGCATGCAGGGACGGAGCGGTGTTGAGAGTAGTGTAGGCGATCAGCGGCAGATTGGCAAGCTCTGCGCGTAAAGATACAAGCGTCTAGATGCCCCTTTGGGAGGTGGGCGATTCGCCGAGCCAATCTGCGATCTGGATCAACAGGCCGACGCTGTCCACGGCGGACCAGTCGCTGGTGTCGATGCGCAAGAGGGGGCCGCCCAACTCTAGCGGGCCATAGACCCCGCTCATGATGTTCTTGGCGACGGTGGCAGCCATCTCGGCGTCGTGGTGTCCCGGGTGCCGCGCGCCGCTGGCCCCGCGCCGGCGAAAACGCTGCACCGTGACCTGAGCGTCCGCTGTGCAATGCACCTCAATGGGCCGACATGCGAACATGGCACATAGGTCGTGATATCGTTGAGCGGCCAGGTCGGGGCGAAAGTTTGCCTCGATGCCCAGCGAGCGACCGACGGCCAGCTCGGTGCGCGCGATGTGATAGAGCAGTTCCATGCAGGCGCCGCTGAGCCGCCGCGACCAGGCTATGTCGCCACAGCCCAGCGCATCGCACAGCGTCTCCTTCAACCCGTCCTTGTAGTAGAAGGGCAGGCCGAATTCGGCCGCGATCTGTCGGGCCAGTGTCGTCTTGCCGGTGCAAGGCGGCCCGCTGACCACGACGAGCACCGGCCCCGTGGACGGAGGCTCAGCCATCGCGTCGTCTTTGCCCCTGCCCCCAGATCTCGTCGCGATACCAGGCCACTTCGCGGGCCAGGCCCTCGCGGGGCGTCGTCTTGGGCTCGTAGCCCAGCAGACGCCGGGCCTTGTCGATGCGGGCATGGGTGCGCTGCTGGTCGCCGGGGCGCGGTGGGCACTGCTCGATGACCGCCGTCTTGCCCATGATCTCCTGGACAATGTTGATGGCCTCTCCGGTGGTGATCACCTGGTCGGTGCCGATGTTCAGGATCTCGCCCATACAGGCGTCAAGATGATCCAGGACGGCGACCAGCCCATCGACGATATCCCCCACATAGGTATAGCTGCGCACATGGGCCTCGCTGCCGGCAAAGAGGGGAAAGGGACGCTCATTGAGGATGGCGCCGATGAGCTGGGGATAGAGCTTTTCCGGGCGCTCGCGGGGGCCATAGACGGAAAAGAGGCGCAGTGAACAGGTGGGCGCGCCGCGGTCGCGCTGCTCGGCCAGGACAAGCTGCTCGGCGGCCAGTTTGGTGACGCCATAGTAGGAGGTGGGCCGCGGCTCTGTTGTCTCTGGGCCGGTGGCGTCGACGCCATAGACCGATGAAGTCGAGATATTGATCAGGGGCGGAAATCCTCCCCGGCGCTGCTGCAAGGCGACCAGCAGGCGGTAGGTGGCGGTGATGTTGTTGCGCGCATAGGTCTCGAACGGCGTGCTGGCCGAGATGCCAGGCTGAGCGGCCAGGTGATAGACGACATCCACATCGGCCACGGCGTCATCGGCGTCGGGCCCGTCGCCGGCGTCCACCGCCAGGTCGACCGGCAGGAAGGCAGCGCCGGCGCGCTGAATCGCCGCGACGTTGCGCTCTTTGAGCCTACGCGCGTAATAGTTGGTCAGGCAGTCCAGCCCGACGACGGCGTGCCCCTCGGCCAGGAGGCGCTCGGTCAGGTGAGAGCCGATGAACCCAGCGGCGCCGGTGACGAGAATGCGCATACCGCTCTGCTCCTTTTATGCGTACTTTTCTGGGTGCTCGCGTCCGTGGCGTTCCAGCCCATCCATGATCGCCCGGCAGCTATCCTGCCAGCGGCCCTCAGGGATATCCTCGGTGATGCCCATGATCACGCCGCGGCAGTTATCGAGTTCGTCCAACAGATCCACCGTAAACGCCTCGACCTCGGCGTCGTTGCGCAGGTGCACCGAGGAAGGAAAGTTGAGCCACAGTACCTTGCCGGGCCAGGCGGCGCGGGCCTCGGCCAGGGTCATATCGGTGTCGGGCGCCGGTGAAAAGGCCTCGATATAGTCCAGATCGGTACTGGCGATGGCCTCGGCGATGAGCCGCGAATCGGCGTCAAAGTGGCAGCCGATGAGCTTGCCATGGCGGTGCATGATCTCCGCGGCCTCATTATAGTGCTCGACGTAATATTGTTCAAAGACGTGCGGGCCGATGACCGCGGGCACGACGTTGCCGCCATAGTTGGCGTGGCTCACCGGCGATGCGGCGATGATGGGGTAGAGCTGGCGGCGCTTTTCCACCAGGATGGCGTATAGCGCCAGGATCTCGTCGCGGCGATCCATCCACTCGATACAAAAGTCCTGCATGCGCAGATAGCTGCCCGAGATGAGCGCCTGTAGCGGCTCCAGGCCAAAGCTGGCGCGAAAGATGGCGTCGGGACCAAAAGCCTCCTCAGCGCGCCGAAAGGTGTCATACGTCGGCTCATAGACCTCGTCGTCGATGAGAAAGCGCAGCGCGGCGTAATCGTCGGGGCCCTTGAACATGCGCTCGTGCCACCAGGTGGTGAACCCGGCGTCCTCGCCGAGGGTGGATAGCGTGCCCACCGGCGTCTCGTAGAAGGTGCGGGTGAAACAGCGCTCGCCCTCCCAGTAGACCTGCTGGGTGACCTTGACGTTGGGCCGATGCACCTTGTGCACCGGCACGTCGCGCTGGACGATGCACAGCCCGCGGTTGCGCAGCTCGCGCTCAGTGGTGCATTGGGGGATCTTGGACTCGTACATGGTAAAGGGCACGTGTGGCAATGGCTCACCGCGCAGCGCCCGCTCGACCTGCTCGCGCGGGGTGCTCATGCCTCAGCCCCCTTTCCCGGCGTTTGCGGGGCCAGGTGGCGATAGTGCCTCTCACGGACCGTCTCGTGGCCCGCTTCGATGGGGGGCTCCTCGCTGGCCAGGCATCGTTGCTCAGCGATGATGGGCGGCCAGCAGTTCTGGATGGTATTATCGGCGATCCACACACGCTCGGCGTGGGGTCCCACGGCGATGCCCGGCGATGAGCCTGTAGCGTCGACGCTGCTCTGGATAGTGTTGCCGATGAGCAGCAAGTCGTGGGCATCGCCGGCGATCTCGATCTGCGCGCTGAGAGGCGACAGATTCGTCGCCGGCTGCGCGGCGTTCCCGGCGATGCGGCAGCCGCGCACTATGCAGGAATGCACCTCGACAGGGCGCTCGGTGGGGCGGAAATAGACGCCGGGGCCGGCGTTGCCCTCGATGACGCAATCGACGATGACGTTGTGACAGTCGCGGGTGCCCACCGAGACACCATAGGCGGCATTCTCTTGAAAGGTACAGCCGCGGACGGTAATGTGGTTGGCGCGCACGCAGAAAAAGAACCCCGAGCGGCTGTTGCCCTGGGCCACACAATCGGCAAAGAGCACGCCGGTGCTGCCTGCGCCGGGGTGATAGCCGTTGCCCAGGTTGTCGTCAAAGCGGCAGCGCTCGATGCGCCCATCGCGGCAGAGCTGAAAACCCAACCCCTCGCCGTAAAAGCCCCTCTCGACGACGTCGCTCACGGCAAAGCGTGCACAGTGGATGAAATAGACCGCCGCGCCGCGACAGGAGCCGATGCCGTCGGGTTGCTCCTCACGGTTGCCGTCGAGGTTAAGATTACGCACCGCCACGTCATGGGCACCCTCGGCATAGACCAGCGGAAAGGCGGTGACCAACTCGGGCCCCTGCTCGGCGAGGTAATCGGAATGCACGCCACGGTCCAGCCCCACCCAGTTGTCCTCCACCCAGGTGATCCGCGCCAGCGTCTCGAAAAAACCGCCATGGGCGCGGTCGCGCACGGCCACGGTCATGCCCACCTCCAGGCCATCGGTGAACATCAGCGGCACGTCGCACATGCCATAGTTATGATAGCCGGTAAAGGGATAGACGCGGCCGGGTGCCTTTTTCAACAGCGTATCGTCGCCCTGGCCGGTCAGTTCGACGCCGGAGCGCAGCGCGATCCCGCGATCCAGGAGCCACTCGCCGGCCGGAAGGACGACGCGACCGCCCTCGGCGGGCAGGGCGTCGATGGCCTGCTGGATAGCTGCGGCGGCGCTTGGGGCATTGTCCAAGTCTGGAGCGGCGATCTCGCGAACGGTGTGCGCCATGGTATCAACTCCCTCCGAGACGGTATCGACCGAGTCCAGTCTACCCGATACGCAGCGACTCGCAAACTCGTCCTCTATACGTACAGCCTTGCGCAAACGTAGATCTCGAACGATTAGAACAGGATCAGCGTGATCACCGCCAAGGTGGCGAGGACGACCCATGCCATCCGCTTCCACTCCCATACGCGCCGCCCGTTATAACACTCAAAGGGGAAAAAGGGCAGCAATATTTCTAGTATCAGCAACGGTCTGGTCAGTGCGCTTGCCGGCACGAGCCATACTACCCAATTCGCCGAGCCGCCCAAGGCAACGGCGCCGGTCGTTAGCATCGTCATAATAAGCACCGCGCTGGCGCCGATCAGCGCCACGGGCCCCAGGTCGGGCAGCCAATCGCGGTAGCGCCAGCCGTCGCCAGGGGGATAGAGTGATCCCGGCGATGGGTAAAAGGCGCCAAAGGCCAGTGCCAAGACGACGCCTAGCGGAAAGCTCGATTCCCAGGCGCGATAGCGCAGCGTCACCCCGCGATGGCGTGCCGCGAGCCACATTGCCCCGAACCGCGTGCCCAGGAGGACCAACACGGTAAGAGGCAGGGCCAGAAGCCACTCGGGGTGATAGCGGAAACCGGCAATCCGCCCCAGCGCCAGATAGCCGATGATGATGTTGCCCAGTAGCGTCCCCCACCACTGAAGAACGGGACGTCCGGGGGCGGGATCTGCCGGGCGTACCCATAGGAAATGGCCGATATCGAGATAATGAAAGGTGTGCAGCCAGACGAGGAACATGCCCCACAGGCCATAGCGCGCGAACTGGGCGCCTGGCGAGAGTCGCTCAAAGCCGCGCGTGCTGAATATCCTGCTCGAACTGGTATTATATCCCTCGACGCAGGTGAACATTTCGGCACAGTCTTGCTCCTGAAAGAGCGCGATGGCACCCTCGACCAACGCCTGCCCGGCGCCGAGGCCCTGGGCATCAGGATCGACAAAGAGCCAGGACACCATGCCCCCCTTGGGCTGCTCATCTGCTGGGCGATCCTTCGCACTCTGGGGCAGTTGAAACAGATCGAGTACGACGCCACCGATAATCTGTGAGGATCCCTCGTCATCTGGCCCTGTTACCGTTTCGGCGACCAAGACGTGGGGCGACCAGTGAAAAAAGATACTTTCCGTCAATGGGAAGGCGCGCCAGGCGATGCGACGCACAGAGGGTTTTTCCTCGGGTCGCATCGTGCGTACGCGGATGGGCGGGCTGGTGGCCATGCAGTTCTCCTTTTGACATAGGGAAGCCCGTGATCACGGCCAAGAACGCGGGCCGGAGCACGGGCCTGGAGCCGTGCGCAAAGTCAGTAGCGAGGCCGACGTGCTGCGCCGAAAATGGCCAACAGGACGATAGCGCCCACTACAGCGACGAGAAAGCTGGGTAGATCAAAGCCAATAATGATTCCTCGTCCGGTGGCGAGCTGCATAATGAATCCGCCGACGAATGCGCCCGCTATACCGACGATGATATTCATGAGGCAACCCTGACGGTGGCTCGTGCCCATAATCAGGCTGGCCACCCAACCGGCCAGTGCGCCGAAAATCAGCCATGTTAAAAGTCCCATCTGTACCCTCCCTCGTGTGTTAACAGATGTACATTCCCTATTTCGTGATTTGTCGCTAAA
>SKLG01000133.1 GCA_007123335.1 Anaerolineae bacterium
ACCTGCTCCGGCGTGACGTGCAACACCGTCGGATCCCAGGTGATGGAGAGCATTGGCGCATGGTTGGACAGGCCCGGCTGGACGAGCCCGGTTTCCACCGAGGGCAGCGCCTCCACCGCCTGGCGGATCTCGTCCAGATAGCTCTCCCACATCTGCCACTCGGCCTCGTGGTCACGACCCAGAATCCAGGCCTCCACCGCGGCCAGAAGGCCCATGATCTCCTCCTTGCCAGCCTTCATCGGGCGGCCAAGGGCGTGGTGGGGCGCGCCGTTCAAAAAGGCCGCCTTGAGGAGGTCTTTGCGCCCCAGCGCCAGGCCAGCGCCCTGGGGGCCACGCAAGCACTTGCCACCGCTATAGAGCACCACATCGGCGCCCATCTCGAGGTAGCGGTTGGGCACATCGGGGCGTTGCGCGGCGGCGTCCACCAACGTGGGGATGCCGTGCTCCTTGGCCACATCGATCATCGCCTGCACCGGAATGGTGCTACGCTCCTCGAGGTCGCCGGTGATGGCGATGAGCGCCGTGCGCTCGTTGATGGCTGCGCGGAGGTCGGCCATCGTCTCGACATCGATCATGCGCGCGCCGGTCATGCGGATGGCCCAGTCATAGCTGTTGCGGTGCCCTTTTTGCATGATGACTTCATTCTTGAGCCCGGCGGTGTCGGGCAAACGGGTCATCTTTTCCGGGTCAGCGCCGGCGATGCAGGCCGCCGTGATCTGGGTCAACGCAGCCGCGCAGCCGCTGGGCATATAGCCCCACTCTGCGCCGGTGAGCTCGGCCAGACGCTCGCCAATCTTGTCCATCAGTTCGTCCATGTGCACATAGGCATTGGTGGCCTCGACCATCGCCTCGGCCACCTGCTTGAGCGCTCGCGAACCGGTGATGATGGTGTAGGTGCCATAGCAGTTGACGATGGTGCGCACGCCAAGGTCGGCAAAGGTCGGCGCCTTGGTGGTGGAATGGGTGCTGGTGCTTGGACTCATGATCACCTCATTATATGTTCATGATGGGAGACAACGCCCACCATCTTAGCCGCCCTGGCCGGGCTGTCAAGCGTCGCGAGTTGGCCCGCTCCCAAGCTGGCACTATAATGTATCCTGGTCTGGGAGGGCCCAAAGGTGCCGCGCGTATCCGTCATCATCACCGTGTTAAACGAAGCCAGATCGATAGACACCCTGCTGCGCTCGCTGGCCGAGCAGACCCGTCGTCCCGACGAGATCGTCATTGTCGACGGGGGCTCTAGCGACGGGACGTGGGAGGCTTTGCGCCGCGCCGAGGCATCGCGCAAGCTGCCGCTCAGGATCCTTTCCCAGCCTGGGGCCAACATCTCGCGTGGACGCAACGTGGCCATCGATGTCGCCCAAGGACCCATCATCGCCTCGACGGATGCCGGCGTGCGTCTGAACAAGACCTGGCTGGCCGAGTTGATGCGGCCCTTTGAACAGGGCGAGAATGTAGACGTGGTCAGCGGCTTTTTTCTGCCCGAGGCCCACTCTCCCTTTGAGCTGGCCCTGGCCGCGGTGACCTTGCCCCGTCTGGATGAGATCGACGCCGATGGCTTTTGGCCGTCTTCGCGCTCGGTGGCGTTTCGCAAAGAGGCCTGGGAGGCGGTCGGCGGCTATCCTGACTGGCTGGATTATTGCGAGGATCTCTTGTTCGATTTCGAGCTGCGCGACGCGGGCTATGTGCTACGCTTTGCCCCGCAAGCGGTGGTTCATTTTCGGCCACGCCCTAATCTACGCGCGTTCTTTCGCCAATACTATCGCTATGCGCGCGGTGACGGCAAGGCCGACTTTTGGCGGTATCGACACCTGGTACGTTATGTCACCTATCTCGTCGCCGCGCCTCTGTTGCTAGCGTTGAGCATCTGGCGCCATCCGGCCTGGCTGTCGGGCCTGGTCCTAGGTGGCGGAGCGATGCTACGCAAACCACTATGCCGCTTGGCGCCCATTGTGCCCAACCTTGCGCCGGGTACGGCGGTCCAGGTTCTGGGCTGGGTACCGATCCTGCGCGTGGTGGGCGACGTCGCCAAGATGCTGGGGTATCCGGTGGGCGTGCTATGGCGCTGGCGCCACGCTCCTAAAACATCGTGGGCCAAACGCCAGCGATAAGCGGGGGAACTCTTTTGTCAGTTGGCTCGTTCAATCATCAGAATCTGCTCGTGGTCCAAGGGGAAACGGGAGGATGGTAACCACGATGCTGGATCTGGCCATCGTCATTGTCAACTATAACACTCGCGATCTGCTGGCGGATTGTTTGCGCTCCGTCGAGGCCAACGGAGAGCTAGAACGCAGAGCGGTAATCGTGGTGGATAACGCCTCCTCCGACGGCAGCGTCGAGATGGTGCGCCGCGTGTATCCCTGGGTGCAGCTCATCGCCTGCGACGAGAACGGCGGCTATGCCCGGGCCAACAATATCGGCTTGCGCGCGGTCGGATTCGGCCAAGAGGAGCCCCAGAGCCCACCGATGGAGGCCTTGCCGCGATATGCGTTGCTGCTTAATCCAGACACGGTGCTCCCGCCCGACGCCCTGTCGACGCTGCTGGCTTTCATGGATTCGCATCCCAACATCGGCATCGTAGGCCCCAAGCTGGTGCGCCTCGATGGCAGCCTGGACAAGGCCTGCCGTCGCGGTTTTCCCACGCCGGCGACGTCTTTTTACCATCTCAGCGGCCTGGCCAAGCTCTTTCCGCACAGCCCACGCTTTGGCCGCTATTCCATGAGCTTCCTGGACCCCGATGAGCAGGCCGACGTCGACTCGGTAGTAGGCGCCTTTATGCTCATGCGCACCACCGCGCTGGAGCAGGCAGGGTTGCTGGACGAAGCCTTTTTCATGTACGGGGAGGATATCGACCTGGCCTATCGCATCAAATCCTACGGATGGCGCGTGGTGTACCATCCGGCCGTCACCGTGCTCCACGTCAAGGGCGCCGCCAGCCGCCAGAGCAGCCGGCGGGCCATCGTGGCTTTTTACGATGCGATGAAGATCTTTCACGACAAGCACTATCGCGCCGAGAGCCTGTTTCTGACGAACTGGGCCATCGACCTCGGCGTCAGTCTGTTGCGCAACGTGGCTCTCCTCCAAGATCGCTTGCGTCCCTCTGGACGCAAGCGGGTGGCCTCGGCGTAGGGAAAGCGCGATGTCAGAGCGAGCGAAAACCCTCTTGCGTCTATGCACCGTTCTCGTCGACCTGGCCATGGCAACGATGGCCTTTTACCTGGCGTATCGGCTACGCATGCTTATCCCCTTTCCTGTTCCCCTACAGCTTGGGCCTTTTCATAATTATATCATTCAGCTTGGGGTACACCTACTTAGCCTGGTGGTGACCTTTTCTTTCTACCGTCTATATTATTTGCGACATGGTCCGTCTCGCATCGATCTGCTCTACTCGGTGCTGGCCGCCGTGTCTATCGCCAGTGTTCTGGCCACCGCATCGAGCTTTTTGACCTTTCGCACCCAGCACAGCGACATCGCTCGCGGCATGATCCTCTATAACTGGGGATTGAGCGCGGTGTTTATCACCGTGGGGCGTGTGTTCACCGAGTGGCTGCAACAACGGATGCGCCGTCGCCATCCCGATCCCTTGCTGTTGGTGGGCACCGGCGACGTGGCGCGCATGATTCTGCAAAAGACGGTCCAATCTCCACGCTTGGGCTATCGGGTGGTGGGCTTTGTCAATGGCGAAAACGGCCGCCAAGAGGTCGCCGGCGTGCCGCTCCTGGGCCCGCAAAGCGACATAGGCCGCATCATACGCGAGCACGGGGTACGCGAGGTGGTCATCGCCCTGCCCGAGGCCAGCCACGACGAGCTGCTGGACCTCATCTCGGCCTGCGAGAGCGAGCGGGCCATTGTGCGCATCTTTCCCGATCTGTTCCACATCGTGGCCTCGGAGCTGACCATCAGCGATCTGGATGGCCTGCCGCTGCTCACGGTGCGCGATGTGGCGCTGCGCGGTTGGAAGGTGGCCGCAAAACGGGCCATGGACCTGCTGTTCAGTGGCGTGGGCCTGGTGCTGCTTTCACCTTTTTTGCTGTTCGTCGCGCTGCTCATACGCCTGGAATCCAAGGGGCCGGTCTTTTATACCCAGGTGCGCGTCGGTCTGGACGGCAAACCCTTTCACATGATCAAGTTCCGCTCGATGCGCGTCGACGCCGAAGAGAGCTCCGGCCCGGTGTGGGCCACCGAGGACGATCCGCGCAAGACCAAGCTGGGCTCTATGCTGCGCCGGACATCCATCGATGAGCTGCCCCAGCTCATCAATGTGCTGCTGGGCGAGATGAGCATCGTGGGCCCCCGACCGGAGCGCCCCGTCTTTGTGGAGCAATTCCGCAACGTGGTGCCACGCTACATGGATCGCCACCAGGAAAAGGCGGGCATCACCGGCTGGGCGCAGGTGAACGGGCTGCGCGGCGATACGTCGATTATCGAGCGCACCAAGTACGATCTGTACTATATCGAGAACTGGTCGCTGCTGTTCGACGTCAAGATCATTGTGCGCACGGTGATCAACGCTATTCGCGGGGACCGGAACGCGTATTAGGATAGCATCCAAAAGCGACGCAACGCGCGTGACGCGCGTTGCGTCGCTTTTTGCCGACTGACTTTATCCCTCTGCCACCAACCGTCGCGCAAAAGCATCGCACGCCGCGAACGTCTGATCCAAATCCTCCTGCTCATGGCTCAACGCCAACGCCCCGAGGCCATGAACGACGTTCACATCGTGGAGCAGCAACCCCAGCTTGAGGGCCTGCTCGCGCAACACGACATCGCACAGCGCCGGGTTCTGCAGGTCCTCCGCCGAGCGGGGATAGTGATCCTCCTGTCGGGGGAAGTAGATGGTGGCCAGCGAACCGCCCTGCACCACGTCGTTGCCGTGCCCCGTGCACCTCGCCAACACGCCGCGCCCGGCAAAAGCCGCCTCCACGCCCTCGCGCAGGCGCTGCCCCTTGGCCGCCAACTCGGGATAGATCTCGTCCTCGTGGGCGACCAGGTGCTCGATCATCGTCTTGCCGGCCAGCAGCGCCAACGGGTGGGCAGAGAAGGTCCCTCCGTTGAACCACACCCGATTTGGCGCCGACTCGCTGGCCAATTCCAGCACATCGGCCCGACCGGCCACGGCGGAGAGGGGCATGCCGCCGCCAATAATCTTGCCAAAGGTGGTCAGGTCGGCCTGCACGCCATAGAGCCGCTGCACGCCCGCCGCGCAGAATCGAAAGGCGGTGATGACCTCGTCGAGGATGAGCAGCGCCCCATACTGTGTCGTCAGCTCGCGGGCGGCGCGCATGAACTCCCCCGTGGCCGGGATGAATCCCGCCGCGCCCACGCAGGGCTCAAAGATAAAGCAGGCGATGCGCTCGCCATAGCGCTCAAAAGCCGCCTGCAAGTCCTGCACCTCGTTAAAGCGCACGACAATGATCTCTTCATTGGTGGTGTTGGGCACACCGGCCGAATCGACATGGTCATAGCCATCGGCGCGGCGCCCGACGCCCTTGAGAGCCAGAGGGCTGGAGCCATGCCACCCGCCGGCCAGCTTGACCACCATGCGCCGCCCGGTGTGGGCGCGGGCCAGCATGATGGCGTACATGGTGGCCAGGGTGCCGGCCGTGGTCAGCCGCACCCGCTCGGCGCCGGTGGCGCGGGCCAGCGCCTCGGCGAACTCGCTCTGTCGCTCCTCGGGCAGGCCGGTCTGTAGCCCGAGGCCATGCTGTAGCTCTTGCACCAGCGCGTCACGAATCACGGCGGGGTTGTGCCCCAGGATGTTGGAATAGTGGCCCTGCCAGAAATCCACCATCTCGTGGCCGTCAACGTCGATGACGTGGGCGCCATCGGCGCCGGTGACGCGAAAGGGATAGGGCTTGAACAGGCGAGCGCCGTGGCTCACCCCATCAATTAGCACCTCCCTGGCGCGCATATGGGCCGCCTTGGATGTGGGATAGCGCGCCTCATAGTCGCGATAGAGCCCCTGCAACAGGCGCTCGTGGCTCGGTAGTGATTGATCCATCTCCTTCTCCTAACTCCTGATATCGTCAGGCCTACAGTAGATAACCACACAAAAACCAACAGAACACTGACCCCGGGGCGCGGGTCTCCGACCCGCTCTCTGCCCTAGATGCGCGCAATGATCTGGCCGCGCGCGAACGTCTTGGCCCCGACCCACACCAGCCAGAGCCCCACCAGCCAGGCGACGACGCCCAAAACCAGCACCAGCAGTACGCTGAGAAAGAGCACCCCGCCCAGCTGGGCGATCATGAGGCCCACGATGGGCAGTACCAAAAGCCCGCTAGCCTGTTGGGCCTGCATAAAGGTGTTCACCTTGGAGGAGACCAACACCGTGGCTCCCAGCCCGAGCAGTGAGACGCCGGGCCCCAACCAGAGCACCAGCGGCCACCAGGTAGCCACCGGGAAAAAGACGCGTCCCATCACCTGATAGCCGACGAGATTGACCACCACGCCGTATAGCGCGAATGAGACCAGGCTGATCACCTGCGCCGGCACAAAGGCGCCCAGGACCTTGGCCAGAAATAGCTCCCCATCGGTGACGGGCGTATACAACAGGCTCTCCAGCGTCTTGCGCTCCTTCTCGCCGGCAAGGCTGTCGGCGGCGAGGATGCTGGAGATCATTAACGGGACGATCAAAAAGAGGGGAGCGAACATATAGTTGGCGCTGAGAAAGACATACTGCTCCAAGGCACCCATGCCCTCAATCGTGCCCCGGAGTTCGGGGGGTAGCGCTCCGAGCAGCC
>SKLG01000494.1 GCA_007123335.1 Anaerolineae bacterium
AAAAAGCTGTCGCCCTGGCGCGATGGCTGGCCGGCGGTGGTGGCGCTGTGGCGATATCGAAGCTGGACGCCCGAGCGCTCCCCCGAGGCGGATGGTCAGCCGGCTCCCTCTGAGAGCTAGAGGATTCCTTTTGGGGATGGGCTGCTTTGATGTATGGTGAGCGACATAACGACCGGAGGGAAAAAGCGCCACGGCTTATGACAGCCTCGTCATACACCGTGTGGGTAGTTTCATCCTATGTTCATCTTGAAATGCTATCATACCGTGTCGATGTCGTTCTAGGCTGGAAGGATCGCCGATGCTGACGGGTCAGAGCATCCTGTGTTTTGCGCCAGATCCCTGGGATGACCTCTGGCGCAATCGGCACCAGATCATGTCACAGTTGTGCCAGAGCAACACGGTGCTCTATGTAGAGCCACGGCCCTATATGCGCTCGGTATTGCGCGATCTGAGGCGGGGGCAGTTTGGGCCGCGTGGGCCGAGGATGCGCCAGGTGAGGCCCAATCTGTATGTCTATCGGTCGCCCCGTTACGCACCATTGAGCGGCCGTCCGCCGCTCAGCACCTGGACCGAGGCGCTGCGCGATGCCGACCTGCGTCGGACCATGCGCCGCCTGGGCATGGAGCGCCCGATCCTCTGGCTCTTTCGGCCCGACATGGCCGATCTGCCCGGCCGCTATGGCGAGCGGTTCATGATCTATCACGTGGTGGATGAGTACACGGGGTACGCCGATGTCGAGGGCGCGGACGTTGCCGGCCGGATCGCCGATATTCGGCGCCGCGAGCGAGGGCTGATCGCCGACGCCGACCTGGTCCTGGTGACCTCCAAGACGTTGCTGGCGAGCAAGGGGGGGATCAACCCCAACACCCATTGGGTGCCCAACGCCGTCGATTACCCGGCGTTTGCCGCCGCCGCTCGCAATGGCGAGGAGCCGCAGGAGCTGGCCGCGACGCCCCCGCCGCGCATCGGCTATGTGGGCGCCGTGAACGACAAGCTGGATCTGGGGCTGCTCATCGCGGTGGCCCAGGCGTATCCCCAGGTGGCGTTGCTCGTCGTAGGGCCAGAGCGGCTGACGTCGGATGAGGCGCGCCGCAACATGGAGCGGCTGCGGGCGCTGGAGAATGTGCGCCTGCTGGGGCAGGTGCCGGTGGAGCGGGTGCCCGAGTTTGTCGCTGCGTGCAATGTGGGGCTGTTGCCCTATGCGCAGAACGCCTGGACCGAGGCCATCCACCCGCTCAAGCTCTACGAGTATCTGGCCTGTGGGCTGCCGGTGGTGGCCAGCGCTATCCCATCGGTGCGCGAGGAGGCCGACGCGGCGCCCGACCTCGGGATCGCCGTGGCGGAGGATAGGGCGGCGTTTGTTGCCTCGGTGGGCCGGGCGCTGGCCGAGGATGAGCCGCAGCGCCGAGCGCTGCGCCAGAAGCGGGCGGCGCAGAACACCTGGAGCCATCGGGTGGAGCGCATCTCAGAGCTTGTTGCGCTTGGGTTGCAGCGGGACGGAGGATAATCGCGGCGCTGGCGTCGAGAGCGCATAGGGCGCCCGACGAGAGCGTTCAGGATGACGAGAGCCGGAGACTATGCAAGCAGCTAACGATTTCTGGATCTATTTGAACATCATCCGCAAGCGTTTGTGGCTGACCATTCTACTCTTTTTGGTCACCATTGGGGTCATCCTCAGCGTCTCGATGACGGCCAAGCCGGTCTATCGGGCGACGGTGCGCTTGCAGGTGCTGGCCACCGACAGCTCGGACATCTCGCTGTTCGGCCAGTATCGCACGGTCAACATCGCCACCGAGATCCAACAGGCGCAGAACGATTTTAACCGGGCGCTCAGAAGCGGCTTTGTGGCCTGGAAGACGGTGGCCGACCTGAACCTCGAGATCGGCGCTCTGGACCTGCTCTCGGGGCTCAGCATCGCCCTCGAGGGAGATTTCGTCAACGTCACCGTCGAGTCGGATGACCCAGGCCGCGCCGAGGCCATCGCCACCACCCAGGTGGATAATGCCCTCGAGTACTATCGCCATGTGCGCGCCACCACGCCCAGGGTGCTGCGCGAGTTTGTGAGCGATCAGCTCGTATCGTCGCGGCAGGATATGCTGGAGGCTGAACAGGCCTTTTTGCGCTTCAAGGCGGAGCACGCCCTCGATTCCATCGGTCAGGAGACGGGGGCCTTGCAGGACCTGGTGCGCACGCTCAAGCTGGAGCGCGACCGCGCGCTCATTGAGCGCGATCGCGCCGATATCCTGGCTGCCATCTATCGCGCCGAGCAGGTCAAGGCCAATGCGCAGGCCAACGCCATCGGGATGGTGGAAGCAGGCGATGGTGAGGAGGGCGAGGAGGAAGCGGCGACAGCCGCGGCGGCAGCGGCATCGATGGGGAATCCAGAGTTTGCCCCGGCGACGACCAAGTTCTACCGCGACCTGGCCCTTCAGCACGAGGCCACGGCCATCGGCCATGAGGCCAGACGCGATGGTCATGCCCAGAGCCTGGTCATCTATGATGCCATGATCGCCGAGCGCACCGAGGAGCTGCTCGAGCGGCTGGATCTCTATGCCGAGTATTACGTGCTAGAGCGCGAGCTGAACCGCACGCGCAGCAATTACAACTTTTTATGGGACAAGGAGAACGAGGCGCGCCTGAAGCAGGTGCAGGCCGAGGAGCTGGGCTACATCCAGATCACCGAGCCGGCCCGACGCCCTGACGCCCCGGTGCCCTCGCGAACGCCGCAATTGGTGTTGGTGGGTGGCGTGGTCAGCATCCTGGCCGGGTTCGTGCTCTCGTTCTTTATCGAGTTCCTGGCCCTGGTGGGCAGGTCGGCCAAGCGGACGCGGGTGCAGTGATGTTGGCTCTGGCGCGATGAGCGACATGCGCAGCAAACGGATCCTGTACGTCGAGCTGGCCCCTGCTGTGGGCGGATCGGTGATCAGCCTGTACCAGTTGGTCAAGGGGCTGGACCGGGAGCGCTATACGCCGCTGGTGATGATGCGGGCCGGCAATCCCTACGTGGAGCGGTTTCGCGCCCTCGATGTGCCGGTGGCGACCCTCGGCGAGGCGGATCGCGGCGATGCCGTACAATCTGCGCAGGAGAGCGCGCCTTTACGCTGGGAGGGCTTGCGCCAGAGCGGCCTGGCGGGCGGGCTAAAGCGGAGCGCCATCGGCGAGGGGTTGGTGCATCTGGCCGGTTTCTATCTGCGCACCTGGCCCGAACTGCGGCGCGAGGCCCAGGCGCTGGGCGAGCAGTTTGAGGCGTTGGCCCAAGGCTCCGGGCGGCCCGATCTAGTGCATCTGAACGACGTGGTCTGCGTCAGTCGCGCAGGCATCATGGCCGCACGGCGGGCCGGCCTCCCGGCCATCTGCCATCTGCGCGCCATGGCCTGGCGGAACCATGCCGACCGTCGGCTCTCGCACTATTTGCGCGGGTATATCTGCATCTCGCAGGCGGTGGATGCCTATCAACGGCGGCTCGGCGGGCGCACGTCGCCCAGTTGGATCGTGTACAACGGTCTGGATCTGGCCGAGTTTCCCGATGATCTACCGCGCACGGCCGGCGAGGCGCGCCGCGAGCTGGGCTTGTGCGTCGACGATCAGGTGGTGGGCTGTGTGGGCCGCCTGGTGGCCTGGAAGGGGCAGGAGGTCCTGTTGCGCGCCCTGGCCGAGCTGGCCCCCCAGTTCCCTCGTTTGCGCGGGCTGATCGTCGGCGCGCCAGAGCGCGGCGGGGAGGGCTATGTGGAGCAGCTACAGCGCCTTGCGGCCTCCCTCGGTCTGGAGGATCGGGTGGTGTTCACCGGCTTTCGCCGCGACGTGCCGCGCCTGTTGAGCGCGCTGGATATTCTGGCCCACACCTCGACGGCGCCCGAGCCCTTTGGCCGCGTGCTCATCGAGGGGATGGCTGCCGGGGTCGCCGTCATCGGCGCGGCGGCGGGGGCAGTGCCCGAGATCATCACCGACGGCGTCAACGGGCGCACGGTGCCGCCCAACGATCCGCGAGCGCTGGCCGAGGCGCTGGCTGATGCGCTGACCCATCCCGCCGAGTGGGAGCGTTGGCGTCGCGCCGCGCGGGATGCCGTCGCGCAACGCTTTACCACCGAGGTCTATGTTCAGGGTGTTCAACGTGTGTATGAGGAAATCCTGACGTGAGCGAGTCTTTGGGCCATCCCATCGATATAGATGAGCAGCTTCCAGAGCCGCCTTTGGCTCCGCGACAGCGCGCCTCGACCCAGGCGCTCAGTCACCTGACCAATAGCGCCGCGTTGGCCACCGCCCTCACGATTCTGGGCATCATCGCCTTGAGCGGGTTTGGCATCGTCGTCGCCCTCTTGTTTGGCCGGCGCATCGTCGCCGAGCAATGGCCGCTACTGATCACCGCCACGGCGGTGGCCACCTATATCGCCATCACCGTTGTCAACGCGCGCCACGGATTATTATTCTGGATCGTCACCGCGCCCTTTGCCCGCTTTGCCTACCTCGACCTGGACCTGGGCAGTGGCATCCCCAACCTGACCCTCAACCGCGTCATGACCGGCGTGCTGCTGGTGCTGGTCCTGGCCCAGTTTGCGGTGCGCAGTCGCCGTATGCCGCGCCTCATGGTGGGCGATTTCCTGGTGCTGGCGTTTGTCGGCGCCTCGGCGTTGTCGGTGCCCCAGGCCGTCGTGGGGCTCCAGAGCGCGGCCCAGTCCTTTTTCGATCTGCTGGTCATCCCGGCCATGCTCTATATCCTGGCGCGTTGCCTGATCACCAGCCGCGAGGATCTGCGCAGCGTTATGATCGCCCTGACCATCGTCGGCCTCTATTTCAGCCTGCTGGCCATCCGTGAGCAGATCACCGGCGACGTCTGGTTTTATCCGATTGAGCGCAGCGTCTATTATACAGCCAGCATTCGGCGGGTGGTGGCTCTGCTGGGCAACCCGGCCTATATCGCCGTGACCATCTCCATGGCCATCCCCTGGGCCTGGTATCTGCTGCTCAGCGCGCGCCGGCATCGCCTGGCCCTGTTGGGCATCGTGCTGACGATGATGGCCGGCGTCTTTTTCTGCATGAACCGCTCGGGCTGGATAGGGCTGATCATCTCGCTGGTGATCATGGCGCTGCTGGTGCCGCGCTTCCGCCCCTATTTCATGGTCATGTTAGTTGTGGCCGTCATGGCCGCTGTGTCCTACTGGGCGATCATTGCCACCAGCGCGGCGGTGCGCGAGCGCTTGCAGGCCCAGGGGCCCATCGAATATCGGCGCGAGACCTGGGACATTGCCCTGCGCATGATCCGCGACAATCTGCTTTTTGGCATCGGCTATGAAAACTTTCCCCATGTGTACAGGCAATACGGTATGTGGGATGTCTATTTGCGCGCCACGCCCACGCCGCACAATACCTTTTTCTGGGTGGTGCTCATGGGCGGCTTGGTGGCGTTGACACCCTACCTCCTCATGCTCGCCTCCATGTTCTTTTCTGCCGTGGGCGTCTATCTGCGCGGGTATCTCGATGCGGCCAAGGCGGATGGGCAGGACGCTGCCACACGCCAGGCCAGCGCCGATCTGGCCGCGATCTTTATCGCCTCCATGGCGGCGGTGTTGGTGCCCAGCGTCGTGATGGATATCTTTCAGGGGTACTATAACACGATGATCATGTTCCTGATTATGGGCGCCTTTTTCGGCGCGGTCACCGGCGAGCGCCGTGTCCATGGCGGCATGTCCCTGTGGCACAGGGTTCACGCCATGTTTGTGGGGCAAGCGGCATGACGACACAACAGCACGAGGACTCGCGACGCGAGGAGCGGCGCAAAAAAGACGCCGAGGTGGCCATCGAGCAGCGCTGGCGGGAAAAGCTCTTGGAGAGCGCCTCGGCGCAAGAGTTTGGCCAGGCCTATGACGAGCTGCACCGCGAGTTCCTGCGGCAGCAGTCCGACTCGGCGGAAGGTGATATCTATGGCGACGTAAACCCCCGCTCCGGCGCCGAGGACCGCGTGCGTGCCGTCCTGCTGCGCGTCGCCGGCTCGGGGAAGCGTATCCTCGAGGTGGGCACCGGCGACGGCCTCACCGCCTATCTGCTGGCCCGCGCCGGGAACGTGGTCACCTCCATCGACGTGTCGGAGGTGGCCCTGGCCCACGCCAGAGCGCGGTATGGCGGCAGGAACGCTGGCTCTGCTGCCGGCGACGGCGCCGTCGCCCTCGACCTGACCTACGACATGGGCGATGCCCGCGAGCTGACCTATCCCGAGGGCTGCTTTGATCTGGTGGTCAGCGAGAACGTCGTCGAGCACCTCTCGCTGGCCGACATGGGCCGCCATCTCGACGAGGTGTACCGCGTCCTCAAGCCGGGCGGCAGCTATCTGCTCTATACGCCGTCGCGGCTGTGGAGCGGACGGGTCTCGGCCGGCTTTCACCTGCATGTGTACACGCTGCGCGAGCTGTGCGCCCTTTTGCGTGAGGTCGGCCTGACCCCGGCGTGGATTGAGCCTCGGCTGCTGCATCGCACCGGCCGGCTGCTGCCCGTGTCGGGCCTGGGGCTCAGGGCGGTGATGGTTTATGAGGCGCTGTTGCAAGCGGGGCGCGTCCAGCGTTGGCCCTATGGCCTCAAGGCGCGGGTGGTTCCTGGAGTCATGGTGGTGGCAAGGCGGTCAACGCGTAGGTGCCGGGCACTTAAGAAAGTGCCCGGCACCTTGGCGGCGCTAGGGGGCTGCCGATGAAGATCACCATTCTGGGCCCCTATCCGCTGGACGAGGGCCTCTGGTCCGCCGAGGGCATCGGCGA
>SKLG01000448.1 GCA_007123335.1 Anaerolineae bacterium
CACAGAACTCGGCGCACTGTCCACGATAGATGCCTGGCTCGTCCGCCTGCATCCATAGTCGTCCTGTAAAGTCGGGCATCAAATCACGTTTGCCGTGCAACTGAGGCACCCAGAAGGAATGGATGACATCTTCCGAGTCGAGAAGGACGACAAAAGGCTGGCCTGTTGGGACGTGAATCTCGTTGGCTGTCGCAAAGCCGTATTGATGATAATTCACTTCCCACCAGAAATGGTGCGCTCTCACCATCACTTCGAGGACGTTATCTGGCGGGGGAGTCTCTAGGTTGACGATCACAAAAGTGTTGTAAATCATGAGGCCCAGGACAATAATGCCAGGAACGATGGCGCCGCCCCAGGTGATCAAGCCATAGCTCACGCGATGGGCTCTTGCCTCCTCCTCTTCATCGCCTCGTCTGCGCAATAGGGCGATAGCTAACGTGACGACTACGGCGAGGAACACGATTATGCTGATGGCTAACATGAACCACCACAAGCCCGCAATCAACCTCGATGCCGGGCCGGCCGGATCCAGAGCGCGTATCCTGCACCCGCTGAGCGACGCGAGCGCAATACTTATGACGGGGATAGCCAGGCGAAGCAGACGGGGTCGAGGGGACGAACGCTGGATGGTTGCGTGCCCCAATAGACGCATCTTTACCTCCTCACCTCAAATAGATAGGCTTCTATACGGATGCCCTTTGCCAGCCAGGCAAGGGCCGTTCGTGGGCCTGATGAGTGAGAAGCAGGCGATAACGAGGCGCAACGCGATACCGGCTCAAGACAAGGCGCGACAAAGGCGCACACACCGATACTTGAGGGCTGTGATGCTTGCCGTGATGATTCGAAAGAGCTAGTAGCACGAAAGACAAGGCCGGGGCCGCCGCAAATCGGTGGCAGTTAGTGGCCTCTGCGGAGGGGTACTGACGAAGCGTTTATGTGCGTAAATGTGAGCGCATAATGCCACAATTTCAAGTGGGTGTCAAACCGCAGCGGCAAGCTTGACCATGGCTAAAAATGAGAACGTGGCCTTGACGATCATCATTCTGGAGCTGTTATACCGCTACGAGGTAATGGATGGATACCAACTGAGATCAAGCCCATAATGTACTATATGACAACTATGCGCATCCATCGGGTTGCTGCATAATGAGTGACCCGTGGGCGGTGTATCTCTCTGTCTTTGGCGATATCTAGGGGTAGGCCGTCGCCACAAAAAGGAATTGACAACCGGCGCAATCCGTCGTATTATATTCGCAGTTTTGAATGTATCAACAGGAGTTTTTCGTGAAGGGATACAGCGCGCAAAGCGACCTGCTCAAAGCTATGGCTCATCCTGTGCGCCTGCGCATCCTTGATATCCTCAGCCAGGGCGAGGCATGTGTCTGCCATCTCACCGCCGTGCTCAAGCGACGTCAGCCCTATGTCTCTCAGCAGCTCATGACCCTGCGCGAGATGGGATTGGTCAGTGACCGGCGCGATGGGTTGATGGTCTACTACAGTCTGGCCGACGAGAGGATCGAGACGCTTCTCACCCTTACTCGCGAGATGCTGCGTGATAGTGGCGTGATGATCGATCCTGCGCCGGCGCCCAAAGCGCCGGTAAGCGGCTGTCCCTGTCCCAAGTGTGAAGAAGCCGCGCGCCGCGCCGCATGACGGGGCTGGCAATAGGTTTTTTTATCCCGTCATATTCGATTCTGTGAATACAGTGATACTGTGGAGGCACGATGGATCTGATGGCGCGTATCCTCGAGTTGGCGCAGAGCGGCGCGGGCAATCTGGCCGCCTATCTCGCCGCTCACGTGTTGCTCTGTCTGCTGCCCGCCTTTTTCATCGCCGGCGGGCTGAGCGCGTTGGTGCCACGGGAGGCCGTCACCCGTTTCCTGGGGCGCAACGCCCCCAAGACCGTCTCCTATCCGGCGGCGGCCTTGGGCGGATTTGTGTTGGCGGTCTGTTCTTGCACGATCATGCCTCTCTTTGCCGGCATCTACAAGCGGGGCGCTGGCTTGGGCCCGGCGATCACCTTTCTCTTTGTGGGCCCGGCGATCAACATTCTGGCCCTGGCCTACACCGGCGTGGCCCTGGGTATGGATATCGCCATCGCCCGACTCGTGCTCTCGATCCTCTTTGGCATCGGCATAGGCCTGATCATGGCGCTCATCTTTCGTGCCGATGACCAGGCTCGGGCGGAGGAGAACGACGGCGCCTTTGGGCGCGGTGCGCGGTTGGAGCGGCGCACCTGGGTCTTTATGTTGCTGCTTCTGGCCCTGCTCATCGTCGGTACGCTGCAGGTGGGCCTCTTTACCGGGAGCGTGGCCCAGGTCACCCTGCCCATCGAGGGCGTATCCCGGTTCCAGGGCACGCTCGACCGTCTGGTGCCCCATGACCCCAGCCTCGGCGAGGAGGGAGTGACGGTGCAGGGTGCCATCCTCATCGGCCTGTTGCTGCTCATCGCCGTCAGCGCCTGGTTCGGCCTGAACCGCGTGGACGAGGGGTTCAACCGCTGGACATGGGTGGCCCTGGGCCTAACAGCGGCGACGCTCATCGTGGCTGCTATGCAGATGGAGCCTAACGCCAGCGGCCTGGTCGTCCGCCTGACGGGCCGCGTGGTGGGCGTGACGCTGGCCCTGGCCGCCATCGGGCTGGTAGCGAGCAAGTCCTTTGAAGCGTTCGAAGTGCAGGAGTGGCTCTGGGAGACGTGGCGCTTTGTCAAGCAGATCTTTCCGCTGCTCATCGTCGGCGTGTTCGCCGTGGGCGCGATCCGCGTCCTGATCAAGCCGGAATGGATTCAGGCTCTGGCCGGGCGCAACACCGTGTTCGCCAGCTTTGTTGGCGTGGTCTTTGGCGTGTTCATGTACTTCCCCACGCTGGTGGAGGTGCCCATCGCCAACATGTTCCTGAGCTTGGGCATGCACCGTGGGCCGCTGCTGGCCTATCTCATGTCCGATCCCGAGTTGAGCTTGCAGAGCATCTTGATCACGTCCAGCGTCATCGGCAAGGGCAAGACCTGGGTCTATGTAGGCTGGGTAGCGGTGTTCAGCACACTGGCTGGGCTGACGTATGGCGCTTGGGTGGACGGTGCAAGCGTGTGGATGCTGGCGCTCTACCTGGTCATTGGCCTGGGCCTGCTGGCCATGGCCCTGGCCTGGATCAGCCGGCGCCAGAGCGACGCAGCACAGCGTCACGCGACGGCGGCCATCGATTAGCGTATCGTGGCGCCTGTCCAGGTGTCTTGTCATAATATATAGTGGATACAATCCAACAAGGAGTTGTGAACCATGGAGATCAAGATTCTGGGCACGGGTTGTCCCAAATGCAAGCGGCTGGAGCAGTTGGCTCGTGAGGCCGCAGCAGAGGCTGGGGTTGATGCCACCTTTACCAAGGTCGCCGATATGGAGGGTATCATGAGCTATCCCATCACCAGCACGCCAGGTCTGGTGATCGACGAGGAACTCAAATCGTCGGGTCGGTTGCCGCGCAAAGAGGAGATTATCGCCTGGGTGAAGCAATAGCAGTAGGCGAGGTCTGGTGCCTGAACGGGTTGAGGTTGGGATGATCGGTATCTGGTGCTGTTGGCGCTGGAGGATTCTGTGTTTAGAGTGACTGTCGATCAGGATGGTAAGGTAGCCTTGCCGCCCGATGTCTGCCGCCGCCTGCGGCTGGAGGCGGGGGAAGAGCTGCTGATCGAGGAATCCGATAGGGGCTTGGTACTGCACACCATCCGCCCCACGGTGCGCAAGGTCTACCTGGAACCCACCACGCGCTGCAATCTGAGCTGCCGCACCTGTGTGCGTCACGTCTGGGACGATCCCGAGGGCGATATGAGCGCCGAGACGTTCGACCATGTGCTGCGCGGTCTTCAGGCATTGCCTGAATTGCGTGAGGTGGGGTTGGGCGGCTATGGCGAACCTCTGGCCGCGCCCGATGTTCTGGATCGTGTGGAGGCGCTCAAGAAGCTGGGGCTCAAGGTCTCCATCAGCACCAACGGCGCCCTTTTGGATGAGCAGTGTGCCGAGGATCTGGTGCGCCTGGGGGTGGATGCCGTCATCGTCTCGATGGATGGGACCGAGCCGCAGACCTATGCGGAGGTGCGCCAGGGAGCCGATCTGCCGACGGTGATCGAGCACTTGGAGGGACTGAAACGGATCAAAGAGGCGCATCACACGCCGCTGCCGCGCCTGGATATCGAGTTCGTGGCCATGAAACGCAACCTGACCGAGCTTGGCGAGATGCCCTCGCTGGCGCGTCGGCTTGGAGCCAGCCGCGTGTTGGTCAGCCATCTCTTGCCGCACACGCCCGAGATGGTCGCCGAGACACTGTACTGTCGGGATGAGACGCCTCCGCTGGCGATGCCCGCCAGTTGGCCTGTCGCGGCGGAAGGCTGGCTCCTCCAGGGCACCCTGGATCTGCCGAGGATGCACTGGGGAGCGACGCGACACTGTAGGTTCGTCGCCGACGAGGCGCTGGTCATCGGCTGGGATGGCGGGGTCAGCCCGTGCTACGCGCTCTCCCACTCTTATCCCTATTATATCTTTGGTCGCCGCAAGCAGGTCAGTCGCTACACGTTGGGAAACGTAACCGAGACTCCACTGCCCGATATCTGGAGCGCGGAGGACCATGTCCGCTTTCGTAGCGCGGTGCGTGACTTTCGCTTTCCCTCCTGCGTGGATTGTGATCTGCGCGATACATGCGATCTCACCGAGGCGAATGAGGGGTGTTGGGGCCATAACCCCTCCTGTGCCGATTGCTTATGGGCGCAGGACATCATCCGTTGCCCATAGGGTACCTCGGCAGAAGAGGACCCTTTTCGTCAGTATGGTGATACGGCCGTTCACACATATTGCAAGTTTGGGGTCAGATTGGGATTGTTATACACTTTGGGTGGTGTCTAGAAAAAGGCAAAACTCAACGACGCGCCTGGGACATTTGAATGTTGCAGCGCCATAGAAGCTGGTGGAGAGGCGATATGATTACGCATCAAAAGGCATCTTGCGGATCGAGACAGCGCGTCAGAGGGAATCTGCTCCCTTGGATGCTGCATGCTCTTATGGCGATGGTCATGGTGATGGCCCTTTTCCTTCCCACCTTTGTCTCGCTGGCAGAGGGTACGGTGTACTTGTACTATTTCACCGATCCCCGCTGCTCCGTGTGCCACGAGGTACAGGACACGGTGCTTGCATCGCTCGAAGCCGATTATGGGGACCGGCTGGTGATAGTAGAGCGCAATGTCGCCGAGCAGGAGGGCTTTGAGCTGTTGCTTGCTCTGGAGGCGCAGTATGGCGTCGTCGCCGGCTCGATCCCCGAGGTGTTCATCGGCGACTATGCGCTGGTGGGCGAGGACGAGATTCGTGAACATCTGCGCGAGCGGGTCGAGCAATACCTGGCCGAGGGCGGTGTGGCCCTACCGGTGGTGGAGGGCGTGGCCGTGCCCGATGTTCCTGTCGAGGCCACGCCGCTGGTTCCTGCTGTGGCGCCCAGCGATGCTGTGGTGCGCGCGGTGATGCTCTCGTCGGATACCTGCCCCGCCTGCGTGATGACCAAACAGCAGGTGTTGCCGGGCATCGTAGAGCGGTTTGGCCCCCAGCTCAGGCTGCGCATCGTGGATGTGACCGCGGGCAAGAACCAGGATGTGTGGGATGCTCTCGTCACCGCGCTAGAGGTTCCACGCGACCGTTGGTTCATCCCCATGCTCATGGTGGGGGATCAAGTGTTCATCGGCGGCCAGGAGATCGCCGAAGATTTTCCAGTTGCCGTGGAGGCATACTTGGCCCAGGGCGGCGTCGACTATCCCGATGCGCCGGGGGTGAACTATGCGGCTCATGCCCTGTTCATCGCTGCACCAGCCGCGCCGGCCACCAGCACGCCGCCTCCGGCAACGCCGACGAGTGTCCCGACAGTGGTGGACGTGCATGCGCCGGCTCCCGTGATCCATGCCGCCTACTTTTACCAGTCCGGGTGTGAAGAGTGCGATCGCGCCGAACTCGATATGCGCTACATCACCGACAAATATCCGCAGGTGCAGATTCACCGTTTTGACGTCCGCCAGGAGGCAGCGCTGAATGAGTATCTCAGCGCCAGGGCCTCGGTGCCCGAACGCCAGCGGCTCACGGCCCCGGCGCTCTTTATCGGCAGCGGCGCACTCGTCGGCGATCAGATTCGCGTGCCGGCCATCGAGGCATTGTTGACCCCATATCTGTCCGCCGGTGCTGAGGAGCCCTGGACGGGGTGGGAGGAGGAGCGCGACGCCGTGCAGGAGAGCATCGTCGAGCGCTTTAGCTCCTTTGGCCTGCTCACCGTCATCGGCGCCGGTTTGTTGGACGGTGTGAACCCCTGCGCCTTTGCCACAATGATCTTCCTGATCTCCTATCTAACCATGCGCAAACGCACCGGCAAGGCCTTGTTGGCCACCGGGGCCGCTTTTACCCTCGGCGTGTTTCTCACTTATCTGGGCGTTGGCTTTGGCTTCTTGCGTTTTTTGTCGAGTCTGCCCTTCCTGGACATCATCGGCAAGTGGATCTATGGCCTGACCGCTATATTGTGCCTGGCGCTGGCCTGGGGCAGCTTTGTCGACTATCGCCGGGCGCGGGAGGGGCGGCTGGAGGATATGAGCCTCAAGCTCCCCGAGCGCCTGCGCAACTTGTCCAAGACGTTGATTCGCGAGGGGACGGGATCCAAGCGGTTCGTGCTCAGTTCCTTTGTGCTGGGATTTGGGGTGTCGCTGGTCG
>SKLG01000150.1 GCA_007123335.1 Anaerolineae bacterium
GCAAGGTCTCGACGATGGACACCGCCGAGTATGTGCCCCAGTTTCTCGGCGGCATGGGCATCGCGGCCAAGATCGCCTGGGACGAGCTAGAGCCCGGCGTGGGCGCGTTGGACGCCGAGAACATGCTCTTTATCATGGTCGGCCCGCTGACCGGCACCCTGGCCTCGGGTGGGGGGCGCGTCCTCGTGGCCGGCATCGCGCCGCAGCAAAAGCCCTCCATCTTTTCGCGCTCGGGCATGGGCGGCCACTGGGGCGCCGAGCTGAAATTCGCCGGGTTTGACGGCATCGTCATCACCGGCAAGGCCGAGTCGCCCGTCTACCTGTGGGTGCACGGCGGAGGCGGCGAGGAGCCCACCGCCGAGATTCGCCCCGCCGACGACGCGGACAAGGGCGCCGACATCTGGGGCACCGGCACCTATGCCACCACGGCCGCGCTCCGCGCCCTGCACGGCGCCAAGACCCGTGTCGTCGCCTGCGGCCAGGCCGGCGAGAATCTGGGCCGCATCGCCTGCATCCACACCGAGACGGGCAACGCCGCCGGGCAGGGCGGGTTCGGCGCCGTCATGGGCTCCAAGAATTTAAAGGCCGTGGCCGTGCGCGGCGCCGGTGGGGTGCCCATCGCCGACCCCGAGGGCTTTATGCGCGTCTGCCTCGACGCCAGCCGCGAGGGCCAGAGCCCCTGGCTCCCCGGCGGAGGCGGCCCCGGCCGTCGTCGTGATGAGGCTGGCGATGGCACCGCCCGTTTCCACAAGTGCGGCTTTTGCATCACCCCGTGCATGAACCGGATGCACATGAGCATCCCTGGCGAGCATCTGATGGGCAACTATTCGGCGTCGCAGCAGTGCTGGGGCTTTATGACCCCGTCGCGCTCCGGGCACATCGAGGCCCGCGCCGCCGTCGCCGACTATGGCCTCAACGGCTGGGAGATCTCGTACGGGATGATCCCCTGGTTGCAGATGTGCAAGCAGCACGGGCTCATCGACGACATTCAGGGCGTCAGCATCCCGGTGCCCGATCACGAGGTGATGAACCTCAAGGACGCGGCGCCGGTCTCGGCCGAGTTCCTGGGCGTCCTGCTGCCCATGATCACCTTCCGCCAGGGCGAGTTGGGCGACGCGCTGGCCGATGGCTCTTGCTACGCCGCCGATCGCCTCTTTGGCGGCAAGGGCAAGGAGTTCTTGAAGCGCATCTACCCGCGCGATTGGGGCCAGACCAACCACTGGAACGGCCACTGGGGCACCGGCGGCAGCGTCTATTTCCCCTTCTGGCTTATGCCGGTGCTGCAATGGTGCGTCGACACCCGCGACCCGGCCAGCGACTCGACCCACCAGTTCACCGAGCACGTGTTGCGCTACTGTCCGGAGCACGGCCCCGAGCGCGGGCCGCTGACGATGGAGCAGGCGCGCCACGTCTGCGACGTGGTCTATGGCGATCCCGATGTCTGCGATCCCGTCGCGAGCTATGAAAAGCCCGACGCCAGGGCGCTGCCGGCGATCTTTCACCACAACCGGGGAATGATCGTCGAGTCGATGGTGCTCTGCGATCGGGAGAACACCCGCGTCTTTTCCATGCTCGCCGAGGACAAGGTGGCGGATACGGCGCACATGTCCAAGCTCTTTTCCAAGGCCACCGGTTACGAGACCAGCGAGGCCGAGCTGGACGCCGCCGGCGAGCGGGTGTTCAACCTGCTGCGCGCCCTCGACATGCGCAATTTTGGCCGCTCGCGCGAAGAAGACTGGAAGGTGGCCGAGGACCTGACCCAGCCGGCCTTTACCGATCAAATCGTGCTGGATCTGGAGCAATTCGCCCCGATGCTCGATCGCTACTATGAGCTGCGCGGCTGGAACCCGGCCAACGGCTATCCCACCCGGGACAAGCTGGAGGCTCTGGGCCTGGCCGACGTGGCCGACGCGCTAGAGCCCCTGGGTCTGCTGGGCTGAACGATAGGTGCCGGGCACTGGCGTCGAGTACGACGCACGTCGGGTACGACGCGCGCCGTCTCCGGCGCCAAGTGCCCGGCACCTTGATTGTGCGCCGCTCTTAAGCTATACTCTGCTCTATGAGCATCGCGTATGCCCGAGATGAGCAAGGTCACAGGATGTTGACTGCGCAACCATCCCCTCACGGCGATCATGGCTCCCTCACCGATACGCTCGCCCCAACGGCAAGCGCGTTCGGCGGGGGTGTACGTTGGCGCCCGATGATGGATGGCAGCGCGGCGTTGGGCCTGGCGTGCTATGGCTAGCGAACATACCATGCATCAACCCGCCTGCGGGCGGGCCCATCAAGCTCGCGGAGAAGCCTGGGAGACGATCCTCGCCCGCGAAGAGACCGACGCCAGCGTGCTGGCGCGCAAGGGGCGCCTATACCTCTTGTGCCGCCTGGACGCTCCCCCCTCCTTGCGCGAGACCGTGGCCGACGCCTATTATACCGCTTCCTCCTATGATGTCCTCCCCAGCCTGAGCGCCGCGCTGGCGCAGGGCTATGGCGCGTCGGAGGACGCGCATCAAAAGCTTCCTCTGGCCGTGGTGGTTCAGGGGTTGGACGTGTACGCCGTGGGCAGCGAGGCGGCCCGGCTCTGGGGCGGGCACGCCCACGAGATCCGGGAGCTGCTGGCGCCATCGGCGGAGGGCGGGCTGTGGCCCAAGGGCGCCATCTGCTGGCAGAACCAGGAGTGCCCGACGCTGTATGGCGTGCGTTGGCGGCTCTGGCGCGATGATGTGCTGATCATGACCACCCAAGAGGCCGCAACCCGGCTATCCCGGCACAAGATCGAGTCGGCGCTGCGCGGTCGCGATCCCGGCGCTGCGGCGCAGAGCATCGCCCGGCGGGCCAAGAGCAGGGGATCGGCGCCGCAGCCGGTCACCGTGCTACAATTAGGGGGGCTCCAACCGGTGCCCGAGATGGGCCCTATTCGCCGCCAGACGCCGGAGCCCGTGCCGCCCAAGCTGCGCCATCCCCGGCCTCGTGGTGAGCCGTCGCCCATCTGGATAGCGTTGCTCATCGCGGTGGTCGCCGTGGGGGTGACGTTCTGGTTCAAGCCCCCCTCGTTTAGTCGCACCCAGGCCGAGGCCCTGATCGAGTGGTTCCTGACGCCGGTGCCCGCCGATGCTGCGGGATCGGGCGGCGCTGCCGAGACGCCCACGCCCCGACCGCCGGCGCCCACCATGGTGCTCTATGCCGGCACGCCACGGCCCACGGCCACGCTAGAGGAGATCGAGTCGCCGGTATCCTCCTCGCCGCCATCGACCGGCGGGACGGCGGCCAGAGCCAGGGCCACGGCCACGCCAGAGCCCGAGGCGGATCTCTATCCGGCGCCGAGGTTGATCTCGCCCTATGAGAACCAGGGCGTCAGAGACAGCACCATCACCATGCGTTGGACGTGGTCGGGCGTGTTGGCCGAGGACGAGTATTTTGACGTCCGCCTGTGGCGCGTAGGCACGCGCAAACAGGGGATCGCCTGGACCAAGCGCAGGGATTACATCGAGCGTCACCCCTCCACCGGCTGGTACTTTTGGACCGTCGTCGTCGTGCGTGGGCAGGATGGGGAGATTGTCGCCGAGCTATCGGCAGAGCCCGAGCCGATCAGCTTTCGCTGGGCGTCACCTAGCGATGACAGCCCGGGCGAGCAACGCCCGACGAGCTTTCCGCCGCCCACTCGCGTCGCGCCACAGACCACCTCTGTGGCGCCCTAGCGGATCAGGGAGATTAAGCGTATTTCGATCTTGTCATGGGAAGGATGCCCACCGGCTTTTTGGCCATGAGACAAAACGTCCGTTACGCATTCTATATCGGCGCCGTGGCGATGGGTCTATGGCTGTGCATGCAGCTCCGGGCCCCGTGGGAACGGGTGGTGGCCGACTATCCGCCGCCCACCGTGCCCATCCAGCCCACCATCGTCGAGACGATCCCGCCGTCTCTTACATGCACCGCGACCACGACGCCCTCGCCCACCCACACCCCCACGCAGCCTACCATCGTCGAGACGATCCCGCCGGCTCCTACGGATACCGTGACCACGACGCCCTCGCCCACCAGCGTCGAGACGATCCCGCCGGCTCCTACGGATACCGCGACCACGACGCCCTCGCCCACCAGCACACCTACGCCGACCTCGACGCTCACCCCGACCACGACGCCCACGCCAACCTCTACGCCCACACTGACACCCATGTCCACGCCGCGACACTTTTACCTGCCCATGATCTACCGCCAGTTGGTCCCGCTGCGGAACGGCGATTTCTCCAGCGGCTGCTTTGTGCCTGGCTGGAAGAGCGAGGGCAATCTGCCCAGGCGGGTGGTGACCACCGAGCATCGATCGCCCCCCTTTGCGGCGTTGCTCGGCGATCCCGGCTTTGACAACATGGGCGGCGCGCCGGTGGGCTATGCCGCCATCTATCAAATCATCGATGTGCCCTATGATGGCGATCCCGAGTTGCGCTTTTCGTATCGGCTGCAATCCTATGATACGATCCAGTTCGACTATTTCACCCTCGAGATCGCCGAGTGGCCCGGCGGCGCCTATGAGGAGCTCTATCGCGATGGCTGCCTGACCTGGAGCCTGGGCATCAAGTGCCCCAGATCCTGGCAGGATGGGGGTATCTCGCTGAATAAGTGGCGCGGCAAGCGGGTGAGCATCCGCTTTGCCAACGTGATGACCAACGACGACGGATACTATAACACCTGGACCTATGTGGACAATGTCGCTCTAGTCCGCCGCCCATGATGCGCCGCGCCCCCGCGGCGCCGCGCCTACAGAGGATCGTTACCATGAGCCTTCCCGACGGCTTTTGCCCCAAACTGCGCCCTCTCGACGTGCGCCAGGCCATGCACCAGGGCCAGCAGGTGCTGGTGCTGCGTGACCCCCTGGGCATCAGCGACCAGACGGCCATCGTCCCCCAGTCGCTGGCGCCCATATTGCTCCTCTGCGACGGCACGCGCGAGCTGAGCGCCCTGCGCGCCAGCCTGGTCGTGCGCTATGGCACGATGTTGAGCGACGAGGTGCTGACGCAGATCGTGGAAAACCTGGATGAGGCGCTGCTGTTAGAGAGCGAGCGCTTTGCCCGCGCCAGGGCGGAGCAGATCGAGGCGTTTCGCCGCGCCCCCAGCCGCACGCCGGCGCTGGCGCCCCACGCCTACCCCGGCGACCCCGACGCGCTGTCGGCGCTGCTGGATGGCTGGCTGGAGGAGGCCGGTGAGGATGCCGACGCGGACGCCGGGCGTGGCGCTCTGCGCGGCGTGGTCAGCCCGCACATCGACTATGAGCGTGGTGCGTCGGTGTACGCCCGCACCTGGTCGCGCGCCGCCCAGGCAGCTCGCGAGGCCGAGCTGGTCATCGTGCTGGGCACCGACCACCACGGCGGGCCGGGCCGGGTGACGCTGACGCCGCAGAGCTATGCCACGCCGTTCGGCGTGTTGCCCACCGCCGGCGATGTGGTGGACGCCGTCGCCGACGCCGTGGGCGCCGAGGCCGTCTATGCCGAGGAGCTGCATCACCGCGAGGAGCATTCCATCGAGCTGGCCATCGTGTGGCTGCACCATCTGCGCGGCGGCGTGCCCTGTCCGCTGGTGCCTATCCTTTGCGGCTCTTTTATCCACGCCACCGCGGGGCAGGCGATGGCCCAGCAGACGGCCGCCGGCGATGGGCAGATCCCGCCCCCGCCCGCCGAGGATGGACGCCTGGCCGCGCTGGTGGATGCGCTGACGCCCGTCATGGCGCAGCGCCACACGCTGATCGTCGCCTCGGCGGACCTCTCTCACGTGGGACCGGCGTTCGGTGGGCACCCGCTGGACCTGACCGCCCGCGCCCTCTTGCGCCAGGCCGACGAAGGCATCCTTGCCCAGATGCGCCGTGGCGACGCCGAGGGGTTCTTGCGCTCCGTCGGCGACGACCGCAACAACGTGTGTGGCCTGCCGCCGATCTACCTGGCGCTGCGCCTCCTGGCCGCCGCCGGTGCCCCCGCTGAAGGTGAGCTGGTGGCTTATGAGGCGGCGCCCGCAGACGCGGCGAATATGTCGGTGGTCAGCATTTGCGGGCTGCTCTGGCGGTAGCGGCGCGCTTATTCCCTTCAAAGGTCCTCTGAACCTCTCGCCTCCCCGCCAGGCCCTGCTGAGAGACCTTTGGAATGCTAGACAAGAACTTTTGTTCGAAGAGTCGGGCGTTTGCTTGACAGGTGCGCCCAGCAACTCTATGATAGGCGCTAGAAGAAGCAGCATGCATGCAATGAGCGAACAAGCCCGATGCCCAACAACAAACCCACATCGCGCATCAAGATGAACAAACTGCTGAAAGCCTCCGTGGACCGCCGCATTACTCTGCGCGAGGCAACACCATGAAACACGAGGAGATAACCAGGGCGGTCATTGGCTGTGCGTTTAAAGTGATCAACGAACTCGGTGCAGGTTTTCTTGAATCAGTCTATGAGAAGGCTTTGCTTCTGGCGCTGCGACAAGAAGGCTTGTCCGCGATATCCCAACATCCGGTCAAGGTGATGTTCAGGGGACATTGCGTGGGCGACTTTTATGCGGATATCTTGGTTGAGGAGAAGGTGATCGTCGAACTAAAGGCGGTCAAAGCCATCACCCCCGAGCATCAGGCTCAGATTATCAACTATCTAAACGCCACGGGAATCGAAGTGGGCCTTCTCATCAACTTTGGCAGGGCCAAACTCGAATACAAACGCTTCACGCGAAGCAAGGATTATGAACATGGATAA
>SKLG01000082.1 GCA_007123335.1 Anaerolineae bacterium
ACGTGATGCTTGCTGGCGCCATAGGGGTCCAGCGGATTGATCGGGTGATTCTCGTCCACCGGCAGATATTCGGGCTCGCCATAGACCGCGCCGCCAGTAGAGGCATAGACGATTTTGCGGCAGCCATAGCGCCGTGCAGCCTCTAGCAGCGTCAAGGAGCCCATGACGTTGACGTCAGCATAGACAAGCGGCAGTTCCATCGACTCGCGCACATTGGCCTTGGCTGCCTGATGGCTGATGGCCTCGGGGCGCTCCTGGCGGAACACCTCGTCCAGAGCCGCGCCGTCGCGGATATCCACCTCGTATAGCCTGGCGCCAGCGGGCACATTCTCGCGCTTGCCGGTGGACAGGTCGTCCACGATGATCGTCTCGTGCCCAGCCGCCAGGCAAGCTTCGGCAACATGCGAGCCGATAAAACCCGCCCCCCCTGTGATCATGACTTTCATAATGTTTCGAGACTCCTTGTCTGAATGTTATGGGCGGGCCAGAGGCCCGCGCCCCTGGACGTCGCCGCTTCCCGCACCACAATCTGCATCTAGAGCCCTTTATGGCGCAAGATGGAAAAGAGCAGCCAGGCCCCCAAAAGCCCAGCCATCAGAAATCCGATCTGTGGAATGGGCAGAATAATCTCGGTAAAGGGAACACGAAATATGCGCGCATCGACGCCGGCCAGCAGCAGCAGTGCCGAACCTACGATGATGGCAGCGACGACGATGCTGAATGCAAGCCGGTTCCCCATGCTGTCCAGATTGCCCAACGCTTCGTCCAGATCGCGCACCCTGATGCCCAGAGTGAACTTGCTCTGCTCCATCTGGCTGGTGATGCTATCCAGCCGGTGGGGCAACACCTGCATCAGTGCTTCTAGCTCTCGCCAGGTATTGATGGCATCCAGAAATCCGCGCTTGAGCGAGAATCGCTGCTTGACCAGATCGATGACAAACGGCTCGATCTGTTCGCTGATGTTAAAGGTCGGATCGAGCTTGCGCGTTACCCCTTCCAGAATGAGCACCGTACGCGTCAGCAGGGTAAGGTCCGGCGGAAGGCGAACCCGATGCCGAAAGGCAACGCCCATAATGTCCTGCAAGAACTGGATCATGGGGATACTGATCAGATCGGCCTGATAGTAGCGCACGATCAAGCGCTGCATATCCCGACGCAGCGGCGTCAGATCAGATGCCGGTTCGACTGCGCCCATGCGTACCACAATGTGCACCATCGCATCGGCGCTACGCTGCACCAGGGCAAAGAGCAGATCGCCCAGGTCCTCCTTGACGCGCGTCGTCACATAGCCGACGATGCCAAAATCCACCAGGCCAATCTTGGTATCGCAGAGCAAGATATTGGCCGGGTGTGGATCCCCATGAAAGATGCCATAGATGAACACCTGGTGCAAATAGACCTGGGCGACGCGTTCGGCCACAGTCCGCAGGTCATAGCCATAGGCGCGCAACCTGGCCAGCTCCGTCAACTTGATCCCCTCAAGGGCGGCCATGGTCAATACCCGGCGCGTGGTGAGCTTCCAGTAGACGCGAGGAATGATGACGTCCGGTGCCTGTATGAGAGCGCGCAGGCGATCGGCGTTGCGCCCCTCGGACGTATAATCGAGCTCGTCGCGCAGGGCCTGAGAGAACTCTTGGACGATATCGACCAGGCCATAGTGGCTCAGCGTCTCGGAACGCCCCTCGAGAAACTTGGCTTGGGTCATGAGCAGGTGCAGGTCGGCCTCGATGATCTCCTCGGTGCCCGGGCGCTGCACCTTGACCACCACCTGCTGACCATCATGGAGGGTGGCCTGATGTACCTGCCCGATGGAGGCAGAGGCAAGGGGAGATTCGTCGAAATGCGCGAAAAAGCGCTCCAACGGCCCACCGAATTCCTGTTCGATGATGGGTATGATCTCACCGACGGGCACGGGCGGCGTGTCATCCAACAGCTTGGACAACTCTACAATATAGGCGGGTGGCAGAATATCCGGGCGGGTGCTGAGCAACTGCCCCAGCTTGATAAAGGTGGGGCCTAGCTGTTCCAGCGTCACGCGCACGCGTTGGGGTACGGTTAGCGTCGCTACACGGCGATCGGCCTCTGGTTGTCGGAATGGCCAGCGGGGGATAAAGCGGGTGAGTCCGGTCGTCTCGACGAGAAACCCCAGTCCATTGCGAATGAGGACCTCGGCAATGTGCCGGGCTCGGGTGATCTCGACTGCCGTACTGCGTAGCGAGAATCGGGACAACACAAAGGATCGCCTTTCACGCTATGGAGAACACGCGGGCATTATACCATAGAATCTCGTCACAGTGGAAACGTGCCCCTGCTTTTTTGCGGTTGACTGTAATTGGTTGTCCGTAGCGGCTATGGTACAATGGGTTTTATGATAACCCCAGTGGAAACGTCCATTGGGCGCCCACATCTCTACAAGACGGGTTGGTATCTTGAAGCGCATGATCTTGCTCGTCAGCTTGGTGCTATCGGTGCTGGTCGGCTGTGTGCCCACGGTCATTCATAGCGAGCACGAGGTTATTCTGCTACGCAGTAAGGATGTCGAGCGGGACAGGCTCGTCACCGTCGTCGTGGCAGACGACGATCCGCTCTATGACGCTTTCTACGAGCATGTTTGGGGTGATCCAATGGCCCGGCGATTGCTGCTGCTCGTCGAGAATACGACAGCGGCCTTTATCGCCACCGAGCGGCCCTCGTCCCACCCGCAGACCCTGGCGAACAAGCCTTTCCTGGTTCTCGATAGTCAAGAGGTGGGCCTGCTACGCGACGTCCAGGCTACCCATGCCGGAGAGCAAGTCTCCATCGAGCTGGCTATGGGGCTGGGACGCGAGGGGCAGATCGACCTGGAGCCCGCTGCCCTTCGGGTTCCCCGCGCGGCGGGGGCGATGCTGCTTGCGCTGACTGAGGTTTCTGCGGAAACCGCGACGATGACAAACACGGAGCCGATGCTTGATGCGCCGACGACGCCATTGTCGGCGCTGCACAAAGGTTTCGTCATCGCGCTGGAGGCCCTCTATGTTCAGGCGCAATCCGAACGGCTGGATGACTCAAAGGATGACGCCGAGCTCTTGTCGCGCTACCACCGGGTAACAACCAACGCTTTTGCCACGAGTCCAGAGGGACAGCTCACTACAGAGCAGGCCTATGCGACCCCAGGCGTCGTAGCCCACTTTTTCTTTCGCCTAATCCACGAGGCGAACGTCTACTACCCGCAGCGACACCTGCTGTGGTTCGCGAATTACGATGCCGAGGATACCGTCTATGGCAAGGTGTTGTTGGCCATGCATCACATGTCCGGCGCGCAGCAGGCTTCGGTAGAGGGATTTATCCAAAGCTATGGGGAGGTGTTCCCCGCGGAGCGAGAGATGGTCCAGCGCCTGGCCCAAGAGGTATTTGGCGCCGAGTGAGTTTCTTGTGCAGCCTCTATGCCACACAAAAGAGGGGTCTGACCGATGGCCACAGGCGATTTTGCCGTACTGAATTTGTCGGGATGCTCGGGGTGCGAGGTCGGCTTGCTCAATGCCGAGGCCTGGATCGATACGCATCGCCTGGCGTACATGCCGCTGGTGCTCTCTAGCGAGGACCTGCCACAAGTGCGGCAGCTCGTTGTCAGCGGCGCCGTCTATACCGACGAGGACCTCTATCGCCTGCGCCGGGCCGCCACACGGGCGGAGCAGGTCATCGCCGTGGGTACCTGCGCGATTTCGGGCGGCGTCGCCAATCTCGGCTACCGCGACGAGGTCCGCGAGCGTTTTTTCCAGGAGAGCGATCGTCGCCATCTGCCGCGCATGCTGCCACGGCTGTTGCCGGTGGATGCCGTCGTCCCGGTGGACCTGTACCTGCCCGGATGCCCGCCCATGCCCTGGCTCTTTACGGCGGCGCTGTTCCAGCCCACCGAATACCAAACGGCCAAGACGGTTTGCCTCGACTGCGGTCGCGTCAAGACGCGTCAGCGGCCAACGCGCCTCAGCGGCTTTCAGCCGGGCGACACCGATCCGCAGATGTGCCTGATCAACCAGGGTTATCTGTGCATCGGCTCGTCGACACGGGGAGGGTGCCGGGCGCCGTGCACCCGCGCCGGAAATCCCTGTGTAGGCTGCCGGGGGCCTTCCGATGGCTTTATCGCGCGCTCGGCGGAAGAGTGGTTCGAAGCCATGGCGAGGGTGTTTGCCCGCATGACCGACATCCCCGGCGACGAGATCGACGAGGTGCTGCGCTCGCCCCAGCTATCGCTTTTTGTCTTCCAGTTCGCCGACTATGGCGACCGGCCCGATCCGGTAGCGCCACGCGATGTGAAAAAGGTGTTATAGATGCCCACATTGACGGTGCCGTTGAGTCGCATCGAGGGCCATGCCAGGACGAGCATCGAGTTCCGAGGTACCCAAATCCTTGCCGCTCGCTTTGAGGCCACCGAGAAGCGCGGCTTTGAGCTCTTTTGCCAGGGCGCGCCGGCCGAGCAGATGCCGGTCATTGTGCCGCGTATCTGCGGTGTATGCTCCACCGCGCATCATATCGCCGCCGTCAAGGCGTTGGAGGCGGCCTTTGGCGTCGAGCCCCCGCCCAAGGCCATCACCATCCGGGGATTGATGATGCTCGGCCAGTTGATCCAGAACCAGGCCACCTCCTTGTTCCTCTTTACCATGCCCGACTTTCCGGGCCGTGAGGGGCTGCCCAGTCTCTTTCACTTTGACATGCAAGATGCCGGGCTCGCCGCGCGGGCGCTAGAGATACGCCGCTTGGGCACCGATCTGATCACCCTGGCAGGCGGACAGTTCATCCATCCGGTCAAGGCCGCGGTGGGCGGCGTCACCTCGGGCATCGGGCGTCAGGAGGCCGACGAGCTGCGGCGCAGGTTTCAGGAGCACCTTCCTCTGGCCGAGGAGCTGTTTTCCCGCTATCGGGAGCTCTTGATGGGGCTGCGCGAGCGCATCGGCACGTTGGGCGACGATACGCCCACTCACTATATCGGCGCCGTGGAACCAAGGCACACGTACTATGGCTCGACGATCCGTATCATGGCCCCTGACGGTACAGAGGCCGAAGCCTTTGAGCCTTGTGACTATGCGCGCTATCTCACCGAGGTCCCCTTGGAAAGCAGCTACTCCAACGGCACCCTCTATGGCGAGCAGATTCTTAACTGCAACTCGCTGGCGCGGGCGAACATGCTCTCCGTCATGGGCACCCCGAGGGCCGACGCCTACCTGGAGCGGTTTCACCGCGAGTGGGGACATCCTGCTCATGCGATCCTGCTCTTTGATCTGGCGAGGGGTATCGAGCTGATCTATGGCATCGAGCGCGCCATCGAGATTCTGGAGGAGGATCTGGATGGTAGTTCCGGCGCCGAGGGGGATCTCCGCGTCGGCTATACGCCGCGAGATGGCGAGGGCTGTGGCCTGGTAGAGGCGCCGCGCGGCCCGCTGATCCATCATTATAACATCTCTGACGGCGTGATTCGCCGGGCGAAATTCATCATTCCCACTCAACATAACATCCTGGCTATCGAACGCGCCTTGCGCGTGGCAGCGGAGCGCTATATCACCGAACAGGGCATCAGTTTGGAACTCGAGCGCGCCATGGGACGGGTGGTGCGGGCCTTTGACCCGTGCATTGCCTGCGCCACGCACTGATCTCCATGGCTACAAACCCTAGCTTTGGCGGGCTTACGAGCACGCAATCTCGAAAAATCTCCCCCACAATGCTGAGAAATATGCTATAATAGAGATGTGCCAGGGAACCAAGGGTGTGTGTCGGCGGCCCCAATAGGCCAGAGCGAACTGGCCGGGACGAGGATGTCTCGGAGGGAACCGATGATCACCAAAGCGCAGGGACGCGACAGCAACACGGTATGGGTTACGTTTCACTTCCCCGCCAGTGTTTGGGCGGAGGATGTGCGTCTGTTGGGCGACATGAACCACTGGGCCTACCCCGGCATTCCCCTCGTACGCAGCCGCGACAACGGCGATTGGTCTCTCACCCTCGAACTGCAACGGGGACGGGAATACCGCTTCTTCTACCTCATCAACGACGCCATGTTCTGCAACGATGCTCAAGCCGATGCATACCTGGGCATGCCGATACCCTTCGCCTACAAGGGGTGCGCCTCAGTGGTCAGCACCTAATGGGGGATGACTTGAGGCGACAGGCGCGAAAGGATGGGTTCTGACCGGCGAGTGTGGCCACACAGGGTGGGTTGCACTCGGATCGGTGATGTGATGAACCATGTGTAATCGTGTCTGGGTTCGTATGGGGAGGATGGACCGATGATAGTCATCACCATGTCACGGCAGCTCGGCAGCGGCTCCGCAGAAGTGGCCAACAGGCTATGCACCGAACTGGGCTTGGTCGCCTTTGACAAGCGGCTCATGCAGCGCGTGGCAACAGAAGTTGGCCTGAGTGACGAGGAGATCATCGACTACTCCGAGGAGACCTACAAGGCGCGAAGCTTTCTGGAGCGGCTCTTTAGCCGCGACCGGCAGGTGGGAGAGGTATCGACCTGGACAGGCGGCAGGGAAGGGGCATACGAGCGCGAGGTCAGTACGATGGATGAGAAGCAGGCCATCGCCTTGACGCGCACGGCTATTCGCGCGGCGCACAAGCGCGGCAATGTGCTCATCATCGGGCGCGGCAGTCAGATCATCCTGGAGAGCGAGCCTAATGTGATCCATCTGAGCCTAGTGGCACCCTTTGAGGCGCGGGTGGAGTA
>SKLG01000040.1 GCA_007123335.1 Anaerolineae bacterium
AAGGCCTGGCGCACCAGGACGTCATCAAAGGGCGGCATGGCCGCGTTCAGCCCGATATATTGCACGCTCAACTCTGGCTCCACCACGTGCTCGGCAAACAGCGGGTTGTAGGGATCGAGCACCCGCTCGATCTCGGTCGGCGGCACACCCACGATGTCGATCTCGTCGTTCTCGTACATGGTGATGGGCACCCCGCCATCGAGCAGATATTCGACCCGCTGGAGTGCCGGTGCTCCGCCCAGCGCCGAGCGGTGCGCCTCGTGGACTACCAACACGATGCGGCCGCCGCGTCCGCTGGGGCTGATGCTCTCCAGGCGAAAGGGGCCGCTGCCGTTGGGCTGCGCCATCCAGGCCCGCCCCTCCCGCTCGATCTGCTCGCCATCCACCACAAACGCCGTCGGATAGGTCAGCTTGGCCAGGAAAAAGGCCTTGGGGGCGTCGATCTCGATCTCGAGGGTGTGGGCGTCCAGCGCCCGCAGCCCGCGGATCGACGTCGCCTCCCCCTGCGCATACTCGTGGACGCCGACGATATCCCCCAGATAGGTCAGCGCCACCGGCGAGCCGAGGGCCGGGTCGCAGGCGCGCTCGATGGAATAGACCACATCCTGAGCGGTGATGGGCCGCCCGTCGTGAAAGACGGCGTCGGGATGCATAAAAAAGGTATACACGCGGCCCTCGGCGTCCAACTCCCAGCCATCGGCCAGGTCGGGCACCACCTGCAAATCGGCGTCGAGGGTCACCAGGCCGCTAAAGAGGTGCACAATATACTCTGCCGAGGTGCTATCCTGGGCCATGGCCGGGTCGAGGGTAGGCGGCATGGTGCCCGACAGGCGCAACGTGCCGGCCGGCGCCGGGCGCAGCGTATCCACCGGGCCTGAGGGTAACGGCGGCGTCAACACATCGCTGATGTCACGCACTCTGAACCAGCCCACCGCCCCACAGATGCCGGCGATGCCGCAGGTCAGTACCACGATAAGGATCAGGATGAGCACCAACCAGGTTTTTCGGGACATGGTTATCAGCTCCCAGCCATACTAGCGCTACTCTCGCTCGATGGTCCACCGATCAATATGCTCGCCGCCCAGGGAGGCATAGGTGCGGTTCACATAGGGCTTGGTGCACACGACGCGGGTATAGTAATAGATCGGCGCAAGGATCGCCTCGTCGACGGTCAGGATCTTTTCCGCCTCGAAATAGAGCTGCCTACGCTCGGCTGGATCGACAGCGGCAGCGGCCCGTTCCGTCAGCTCCATAAAGCGCCTGGCCGGCTCGGCGGAGGGATCCCACTGGGGGTGGTTGGCGCCCTTGGTGGGATGAAAGGCCTGCAGCACCCAGTTGTTCTGATCCGGATAATCGGCGCACCACCCGAGACGCCAGATGTGCGGTGGATTGTCCGCCAGTGTGTTCAAGTAAACCTTCCACTCCTGATCGGCCAGCCGAACCTCCACGTCCAGATGCTCCTCCCAGCCCATCCGAATGAATTCGGCGATCTTTTGATGGGCCTCGCTGGTGTTGAACATCAGCGTGATAGCGGGCAATCCTTCGCCGCCGGGGTACCCCGCCTCGGCCAGCAATGCTCTGGCTTTTTCGGGATCAAAGGTGATCGCCGGAAAGTTGGGATCCTCGGCCACCGAGCCAAAGATACCGGGGCAGGCAAAGCTCCTGGCCGGGAGCTGACCGCCCTTGGTCACGATGTCGATGAGACTCTGGCGATCGATGGCGTAGGAAAAAGCCTGGCGCACCTGGGCGTCGTCAAAGGGCGGCTTGGTGACGTTGAACCCATAGTAGTAGGTGCAGAGCTCGGGCGCGATATGCAGCTCCTGAGAGAGCTGTGGATCGGCCTGGATGCGCTCGATCTCCTCCAACGGCGGGGCGGCGACATCCAACTCGCCGCGCTCGTACATGCCAAAGGCGGCGGTCGTCTCCACCACCATCTCCCAGTTGATCCTGGCGATCTGGACATTCTGGGCATCAAAATACTCGGGGTTCTTGAGCATGACCATCCTGTGGTCGTGCTCCCAGGTGTCCAACAGATAGGGGCCGTTGGTCCAGATGTTGCCCGGCTCGGTCCAGGCGTCGCCATGCTCTTCGATAGCCTGCCTGGGCTGGGGCCGATTCACCCACATGCCGGCGATGCCGGGGAAATAGCCGGCCGGCTGCTCCAACGTAAACTCGACGGTATAGTCATCGATGGCGCGAACACCGATCGACTCGATGTCGGGGCTCTCACCCTTGTTCACCCGCTCGGCATTGCGGATGATGTAATTCACCTTGGCATAGCCCGATCTCGTAGCGGGGTCAATGGAGCGCCGCACGCCATAGACCACGTCATGGGCGGTCACCGGGCCTTTTTTGGTGAGCTTTTGCTCCACGGGGTCCCAATGCACCCATTGGCCATCCTGGCGCATCTTGAAGGTCCACACCAGCCCGTCGGCGGAGACGCTCCACTCGTTAGCCAGCTCGGGGATGGTCTCGAGCGTGCGATCATCAAAATCGGTGAGGCCCAGAAACAACAGCTCGACCACCTGAACCGAGGTCCTGTCCGTCGTCAGCGCCGGGTCTGCGGTGGGAGGCTCGGTCTCCAGGTTCAGGTTGATCTCGGGGCCTCCGGTTCCTGGCTTGGTGCACCCACTGATGCCCAGCATCAACACCATGGCCAGGATCACCAGCCCGAGTATGCGCTCTCTATGCAACATCCTTCCTCCTCAGGGGCCGGCGAGTACCCTTGGACACAAACGCACCGGCTAGCATGGCGCGTCGGCTAACGAGGGATGACCAATACCTGGCCGACATAGACATGATTGGGGTTCCACAGGCCATTTGCCGCAATGAGCGACTGCACCGAGACCCCATACCGCCTGGCGATGCTCGTCAGCGTCTCGCCACGGCGCACGGTGTGGCGCAGCATGGGCGCCTGGGTATTCAGCGGCACCCGCAGCACGGTGCCCACCACCAGGTGGTTCGGGTTGACGATGCCGGGATTGTGGGCGAGGATCTCGGCCACCGAGGTGCGGTAGCGGCGCGCGATGGAAGAGAGGGTATCGCTGCGCTGCACCCGGTGCTGCACCAGTTGCGGCGTGGCCGTCACCTGGGGCACATAGCCGATGGGGATCACCAGCTTTTGCCCGGCATAGATGAAATTGGGGTTTCGTATGCCGTTCCTGTCCATGATGGCCTGCACCGTCGTGCCATATCGTCTGGCGATGGAAGTCAGCGTGTCGCTGCGCTGGACCGTATGGATGACATCGCCGGTGGGCTGCGGCGTGACGGTCGGCGTAAACTCGGGCGTCACGGTGGGCGTCGGCGTGATGGGCGGGATCGTCGGCAAGGGAGTGTCCGTAGGCGGCGGGTATGGAATCAGCGCGTCGGTCGGTGTGGGGCTGGGCAGCTCTAGCGTCGGGATCGGCGTGGCGGGCGGCGGATACGCTTTGACAATGGGGGGGCGCTCTGGAGCGATCGCTGGAGGAGGGGTACGCGCCGTCGGCGGTTTGGCGCGGACGCAGCCCGCCAACGCCACCTGAACCAGCAGGAGCAGCGTCGACGCCACGAGCCACCATGATCGCCCCCGCATTCGGCCGCTCACGTCAGATCACCCCTTCCCATGTGAAATGCTTGCCTCCAGATGTCCGTTGCCCGACACGCGCCGATGATCGTCACGCCTCAAGGAATGTGGCTCAACGAGCGCATACGAGGCGATGATACCACAGAGAGGATGCATATCCAAGCCCGTCCACTCATTATGACCAAGCTGTATTCGCGCGCCTTCTTTGCAGCGCCTTGGCCGTCGAGTGGGCGCGGCTCTTGACCACCCCCCATGCCGATGGTATACTCGCCACACTTGATCAGGAAGGATGGTCCCCTTGCCGCGCGAACTGGGAAAGCATACACCCTATTTTGAGCTGGTCGACGCCCAGAGCATGCCGGGCTGTCCGGTGTGCCGTCTGGCGTACAAGCAGACGGATCGCTACCTCGATAGCATCCTCTATGAGGCCGTGCTCGATCCGGATGTGCGCACCAAGCTCAAGAACTCGCTCGGATTTTGCCGCGAGCACACGGAAATGCTGCACGGCAAGCCGGGGCGCGCCCTGGGCACCGCCCTGATCTACCGTGACATCATTCGCTCGGTGGCCGAGGCCCTAGTCGGAGCGCGCCATCGCTCCTCCGGTGCGCCATCACTGCTGAGCCGTTGGCTGCCCGGCTCGCGGGAGGATCTCCCCGTGGTGCAAAAGCTCCGCGCCAGCGAGCCCTGCCCGGCCTGCAAGGTCGCCGAAAAAGCCGAGGCCCGCGTCGTGCAACTGCTCGTCGTGCACCTCGGTGAGGACAAGCTCTACGAGGCCTATGCCCAGGGTGAAGGGCTATGCCTCGAGCACCTGGTGCGCGCCATCGCCCTGACCCCCGACCAAGAGACGCTCGACCGACTGCTCCAGCCCCAGAGCAAGCGCTATCTGCGGATGCTGACCGATCTCGACGAGTTTATTCGCAAGCGCGATCATCGCTTCCGCGGCGAGAAATATGGCGAGGAGGGCGATGTGTGGCTGCGGGCCATGAACGCCATCGTGGGCGGCGCCGGGATGGGGCTGAGCGCCGAGAGCGGGGGACGACACCAGGATACGGGATTGAGGGACAAGAAGCGCTAGCTGCTTCCAAGCGCTTTGGGCGGTGAGGAACGAGCCGATGGACGACACCCTTTCTACCAGTGAGGTCGCGGCACTCTGCCATGTGAACCGCATCACCGTCTGGAGGTGGATCAAGCGTGGTGAGCTTGATGCTGTGCGCGATAGCCAGGGTCGCTATGCTATCTCCAGGGATATGTTGCATCGGTTTCTGTCGCGCAAAGGGTACCCTGCCGATCCGGCCCTATTCAAGCGGCCCAACAGGGTGCTGATTATCGACGACGAACCCCCGGTCGTCGAGGTGGTCTCGCGAGCGCTATACGGCATCGACGGCGGCATTCGCATCGCTACGGCTGAGGATGGCTTTGAGGCCGGCCTGCAAATGGCCACCTTTAAACCGGATCTGCTCATTCTCGACCTGATGATGCCGCGCATGAACGGCTTTCAGGTGTGCCGGCTGGTGCGCCAGGATCCGGCCATGGCGCATACCCGGATCCTGGTTATCACCGCCTATGGCAGCCGCGACAATGTGGCGCGGGCGCTGGCGGCGGGGGCCGACGAGGTGTATCTCAAGCCGGTGGAGATCCAGGCGTTCAGGCAAAAGGTTGGCGCGCTCTTGCATCCTTAGGGAGCGCGCATCGGCGGGACGAGTAGATACTCGGGCGCACGTTTCATGCACAACATCCACGCACACGAAAAGGAGAACATGATGGCACTGGAGATTGTGGGCATCGACACCTATCTGGTTCAGGTGGGGCGCAGGAACCTCTGCTTTGTCAAGGTGCGCACCAATGAGGACGTCTATGGCATCGGCGAGGCCTATAGCGTCGGACCGGACCTGGCCACGGCGGCGACGATCGATGACTTTGCCGGGTGGCTAGTGGGGATGGACCCGCTGGATATCGAGGGCATCTGGCAAAAGCTCTATATCGGCTCTCGCTTCCCCGGCGGCTCGGTGGTCAACTCGGCCATCAGCGGCATCGACCACGCCCTGTGGGACCTCAAGGGCCGCGTCCTGAACACGCCGGTGTATCAGTTGATGGGCGGCAAGTGTCGCCAGCGCATCCAGGTCTACCAGAACCCCGGCGGGCGCACCCCGCAAGAGACGGCGGATAATGCCCTGGCGCTCAAGGAAAAGTATGGCTTTACGGCGTTCAAGACCAACCCGCTGCCGCCAGACGTGCACGAGATCGCCTGGCCCAAGGCGCTGCGGTTGATCGATGAGAAGATGGCCCTGCTGCGCGACGCGCTGGGCGAAGAGATCGAGATCGGCCTCGACCCCCACGCCAAGATCCTGGAGCCGGCCAAGGCCATCCAACTGTGCGAGACCGTGGCGCCCTATGTGCCCATGTTCGTCGAGGAGGCGTTGCGCCCGGAGCATGTCGAGGCTATGGCCGAGGTGCGGGCCAAGTCGCCGGTGCCCATCGCCACCGGTGAGATGCTATATACCAAGTGGGAGTTCCGCGACCTGTTGCGCGTGCGCGGCGCCGACATCATCCAGCCCGACGTATGCTGCTGCGGCGGCCTCACCGAGCTGAAAAAGATCTCGGCGCTGGCCGAGAGCGAGTATGTCACCGTGGCGCCGCACAACCCCATGGGGCCGGTGGCCACTGCCGTCAACGCCCAATTTGCGGCCACGGCGCCCAACTTTTTGATCCTCGAATACCATGTGGACACCGAGTCGCCGCGTCGCGACCTCATTGAAGAGCCCTATGAGATGGTGGACGGCTTTTTGGTGCTGCCCGACAAGCCCGGGCTCGGCATCGAGCTGAACGAGGACTATTACGAGGATCATCCCTACAAGCCCTGGAAGCGCGGCACGCCGCTCAAGCCCGACGGGGCGATCGCCTATATCTAGCAGCATCGTGCCAGACCCACCTCCCGGATGCGCCGTTTCGGGAGGTGGCTGCTCGTTTGGGTACAACCAGTTTCGAGCCACACACAGCCCCAGGATCATGTGCCTGGGGACCACAAAGGAGAGTGCGGTGAAATTCGGCAGCGCAGAGGACATCATTCAACTGACCCCATTATGGCAGGGCGAGCGCTTTGAGGATGGGCGTCCGCGCGTCTCGGATGACAT
>SKLG01000332.1 GCA_007123335.1 Anaerolineae bacterium
GATGCGAGCGCATCCTGGATGACGAGTTTCACGATATCTCGGAACAGCGACTTATGATGATTGGGCGTATCGACGAGGCCCTTGCCGAGGATAAGGAATCCAGCGATCAGCAAGAGGAAAAAGCGTGATTCTTACCATCTTTGTGCCAACAGATCAAGTGCTAGAACAACAGGTGCGCAAGATCAAGATCCAGACACCCCATGGCAACTTGACCCTACTACCCCGCCACATCGACCTGGTCACAGTGCTTCTTCCCGGGATACTGTCCTATGAGACCGAGGATGGCACCGAGCGTTTCGTGGCTGTGGATCATGGCTATATGGTCAAGCAGGGGCATAAAGTCCGTGTATCTACCATCAACGCCCTACACGGTCCCCAGCTCGGGGATCTGGAAAGAGCTGTGCGGATCGAGTTTCGCGAGCTGGACGAAGAGGAGCGTCAAGCGCGTCGAGCACTGGCAGAAATCGAGGCTCATTTTGTTCGCCGCTATCTAGAGATTGGTGCAACGGAAACATGAGCGAGCAAAAGCAAAGCGAGAATTCGGATAAAGAAAAGGGAATCGATCAGAAATTACGGTGGATTGAGATCATAGAATACCAGGAACAAAAAAAAGATTCGATCTCGTCAGAGATCCAGCCCGAATTATTGGTATGCGCTGGGCATGGCGGGAATGATTGGATGGTCTGTGATCGTGCCGATTGTTTTGGGGCTTTTACTTGGCTTCCTCCTTGACGCGATCTTGACGGTTGATATTTCCTTTGTGCTTATTTTTCTCATCGTTGGTGCCATACTCGGCTGCCTTAATGGATGGTACTGGCTCTTTCGCGAGCAAAAAGAGATCGAAAAAGATAGGGGGACGTGAGCAAATGCCAGACTGGCTTACTCTGGGACTGTCATTCATGGCCGGTCTTGTTATGGGATATGTTTATTTCCTGGGGCTGTGGTTGACGGTGGTGCATCTACAGCGAGCAAAAAGACCCGTGTTTCTTGCCGCAACAAGTTTTCTGATTCGTGTATCCATCATACTTGGACTACTGGGCTTGATCTCGGCAGGAGCATGGCAGCGTCTGCCGCTGGCCTTGTTGGGATTCCTGCTCGCGCGCGAGGTGCTGCGCAAGCACTATGGCAACCGTGTCCATGCAGGGCCAGAGTCGTAAGATGGACTTGACACCTGATGAGGTTATCTATTTTAGTTACGATTTTTTGGTATTAAATGCCACTATTTTATACACGTGGATCGTCATGGCTTTTCTGGTCGTTTCCTCATGGCTGATAACTCGCAAGGTATCTGTCGGCGCAGAGATAACGCAGCGACAGGCTATTCTAGAAGTCATCGTCGAGACCATTCAGCGTCAGGTCCGGGAACTGACCCAGCAGGATCCAAGTCCCTATCTACCGCTAATAGGCACCCTGTTCTTGTATATTTCTATAGCAAATCTGCTGGTCGTCCTTCCGGGATTCCAGTCGCCAACCGCATCCTTGAGCACGACTGCTGCATTGGCGACATGGGTCTTTGTAAGCGTTCCCGCCTATGCAATTGCCAAGCGAGGCATAGTCGCTTATCTCAAGGATTATGCCGAACCCACGATAATTATGCTTCCCCTTCGGCTATTATCAGAAATATCGCGTACCATATCCCTGGCCATACGATTATTCGGCAACATGGTAAGCAATCGCCTTATTGGAGCTATTTTTCTACTAGTAATTCCTCTCATTATTCCGGCAGTCCTGAATATGATAGGGCTCATCGTGGGTCAGATTCAGGCCTATATATTTGCCATCTTGGCCACCGTTTACATTGCATCAGCCACGCGCAGCTAGGTCGAGAAGCAAGCCCTGTAACCGGACCTTGGATGAAAGGAGATCATATTGGACAGCGCGACTATCGTAGCGGTCGTATCCATCGTCATGTCAGGCCTCACCATTGTTGGCGGGACCATCACGCCAGCTCTCTTGGAGGGCAGAGCGCTCATGGAAGCTCTGAACGCCATCGCCCAACAGCCTGATGAATCGGACACCATCTCTCGTACCCTGTTTGTCGGTTTGGCCATGATCGAATCCACCGCCATATATTGTCTGGTCGTCGTCATGGCGCTGGTGTTCGTGAATCCCTTCTGGGATCAACTTGGCCCATAGCGCAGCGAGGTCACAGCGATGCAATTCGACTGGTTCACCTATTTGGCCCAACTCGTCAATTTTGGGATATTGATTCTGTTGCTCCGCCGCTTCTTGTATGGCCCTATTGTCTCGGCAATGAGTCAGAGGCAGGATCGGATTTCTCAAGAGTTCCAAGAGGCCGAGGAGAAACGTCAGCAGGCTCAAACCGAAGAAGAGCATTACCGTGAACAGCGCACCCAGTTCGAGCGCGAACGGGAAGGGATGTTGGAGAAAGCGCGGCGGGAAGCACGGGAGCATCGTGAGGAGCTCGAACAAGAAGCTCGTGAACAGGTGCAGGAACAACAGCAACAGTGGCGCCAAGAGTTGGAACGTGATCGAGAGCGATTCTTGCACAATTTGCAGCGTCACGCGGGTCAACAGACCCTGCGCATCGCCCGGAGCGCCTTGGAGGATCTGGCCGATGAAGATCTGGAGCAGCGGATCATCCATAAATTCATCCAGGAGATCGACTCCTTGACGGAGGATGAACGGAACGAGATCGCCGACAAGCTGCAAAAGTCGGACGAACCGCCACACGTTTACTCGGTTTTTGAACTCGATGAAGAACAGCGCCGAGAGCTGTCCGATCACATCCGTGACACGCTGCTGCGAAATGGGCGTCAGAGCATCGAGTTTGCCCGTGCGCCCGAGCTGGTATGCGGTCTCGAGCTGCGGGTTGATGGACGACGAGTGGGCTGGAATATCTACAACTATATGGATAGCCTTCAGGATCGCATCAGCCAGGCACTTGAGGACACGGAGGTTGGCGATGAAGCCGTCGGTAAGGAGAGCCCGTGAGCCCTGAGAACCACGATCTCAACGCCGTCCTGGAACGGACTGCGCATCGTATCGACGACGCCATCGAACAGCATCATGCTCAACTAGACATAGGGGAGATTGGCCGTGTACGTTCCATCGGTCATGGCGTCGCCACTGTCTTGGGGCTGCCTGGCGTACAAGCCGAGGAACTGGTGCGCTTCAGGGGCGGACTGCTAGGCCTGGCCTTTAACCTTGACCGCAAGGAGTTGGGTGTTGTCCTACTGGGCAAACAGGGGCGCATCGCGGCAGGCAGTCCCGTCTATCGCACGGGGCGAGTATACGACGTTCCTGTCGGGGAGCAGCTCATCGGTCGTATGATAGACGCCACCGGCAAAGCCCTGGACGGTCAGGGGTCCATCGGTAGCCAAGAGCGTATGCCCGTGGAGCGCCAAGCTCCGATGATCATGGAGCGCAAGCCGGTGTCGATTCCGCTGCAGACAGGGCTCATCGTCATCGACGCCTTGCTGCCGCTGGGTCGCGGTCAACGTGAGTTGATTTTGGGCGATAGACAAACGGGCAAAACGGCCATAGCCATAGATGCCATCATTAATCAGCGGGGTCGTGATGTGCTCTGCATTTATTGCGCCATCGGACAAAGAGAGACATCCATTGCACGAGTCCGCGACGATCTCACGGAACACGATGCCATGTCGTATACTATCATCGTCGTCGCCAGCGACAGTGCTCCCCCTGGATTGCGCTTTCTGGCGCCTTATAGCGCAACGTCGATTGCCGAATACTTTCGTGAGCAGGGCCGCGACGTATTGATCGTCTACGACGATCTCACCCGCCATGCTCGCGCCTATCGTGAGTTATCGCTACTACTGCGGCGCCCTCCAGGACGCGAAGCCTACCCGGGAGATATTTTTTACATCCACTCCCGTCTGCTCGAGCGCTCTGCCCAGCTCAGTGATCGGCTGGGAGGGGGCTCGATCACGGCACTACCGATCGTGGAAACACAAGAAGAGAATATCTCGGCATACATTCCTACGAATCTCATCTCTATCACAGATGGGCAGATCTATTGCTCGCGAGAGACCTTTGAGAAAGGAATGCTGCCGGCCGTTGATGTCGGAGAGTCTGTATCCAGAGTGGGTGGTCAAGCCCAACTCGACGTGTATCAGCGCCTGGTAGGCCGATTGCGCCTGTCGTACGCACAACTCGAGGATTTGGAGGACCTTGTTCGTTTTGGCACCCGTCTCGATGAGGAGACGCAACAACGTCTTGAGCGAGGGCGTCGCATTCGCCAAGCATTGCAGCAGAGACAATTTCAGCCCATGCCTGTGGTCGAGCAGATCGCCGTACTAATAGCCGTCACAGAGGGAATGCTGGATACCGTTCCCGTTGAGGAGCTGGAGCGCTATCTGGCCCAAATTCGTAAAAGTGTGCGAGAACAACAGGGGCATCTCATCAACCGCGTCCGCCAAGGCCACGAGATGAATCAGGAGGAATATCAAGAGCTGCGTCAGGTGGTAGAGGCATCGATCTCCATCGAGGAGCAATAGGCCGACCATGGAGACGCTTCACTCGCTTAGACAGAAAATTGACAGCGCAGAAGAGCTACATGCCATAGTGCGTACCATGAAGTCGCTCGCCGCGGTGCATATTCGGCAGAGCGAACAGGCTGTGGAAGCGCTGGGTAGATTCAGTGAGACGATCGAGTGGGGGCTGCATGTTACTCTTCACCGGACTGCTCAAGCCATCGAGTTCGTGGAGCCGATTAACATCCAGCCCTTGGGCGCCCTCGTCATTGGCACCAATCAAGGACTAGTGGGCGGGCTGAATCAGCACGTGGCGCGCCATGCCGTCGATGAGCTCCAAAGATTGCAGCCAGATCCAGATCAACGTACCGTGATTACCGTAGGCTTTCGCATCAGCGACCGAGTAGAGCGTCTCGGCATCGATGTAAATGACACTCTGGAAATGGCCAACTCTGTGGCAGGCCTGGACCCTCTGGTGCAGCGCCTTGTATTGCGCATAGCTGACTGGCGCGCTCATCGGGATATCGAACGCATTGTCGTTCTCTATGCCCATCCTGTCTCTGAACAACCCTATGAACCTCGACTGCTACACATCCTGCCGATCGATCCCCTCTGGCTGCGCGAGGTGCAACAGCGAGAATGGCCCACCAGGGTCATCCCGCAGTATGCCATGGATTGGCATGATCTATTCTCGGCATTGATCCAGGGTTATCTATTGACCGCACTTTATCGCGCTCTAGCTGACTCGCTGGCCAGTGAGAACGCCAGCCGTCTGCGCTCCATGCAGGCCGCTGAGGATAACATTGAGGCACATCTGGACAAGTTGAATGCCGAGTATCGTGATCTGCGCAAGACGTCGATCACCGAGAGCCTGTTGGACATTGTAGCTGGATATGAGGCAGTCATGGAAGCCGACTCGAGCTGATCAAGACGCATGTCCATGCACCCGCTTGTATATGCGATGGAGAATATGAATGGAGGAGCATCATGACCAAGATCGTCACCTTGACGATAAATCCTACGATAGATCGTAGTACCTACGTCGATCGTGTCGTTCCCGATCGCAAACTGCGTTGTGCGCCCCCCCGAGATGAGCCCGGAGGAGGCGGAGTCAACGTAAGCCGCGCTATCAAGCGTCTTGGTGGGCAATCGCGAGCCATCTATGCCATGGGCGGCGCCACTGGCGACATGCTTCGCTCGTTGCTAGACGCCGAAGCGTTGGATCATCAGCCATTGGCGATTCGCGATCTGACGCGACTGAATCTCATGGTGCTGGATGAATCGTCCGACAGACAGTTCCGGTTTGGCATGCCAGGCCCACAACTCGACAAGACAGAATGGGAGCGATGCCTCGACGCCGTGGCATCGGTAGGCAAGGATGTCGACTATATCGTCGGCAGCGGCAGTCTCCCGCGCGGTGTGCCGGATGACTTTTATGCCCAAGTCGCCGACCTCGGCCGTGAGGCTGGGGCTCGGGTGATCGTGGATACCGCAGGTGAGCCTCTACGATTGGCGGCAGAAGCCGGCGTCTATATGCTCAAGCCCAACATGCGTGAGCTCGGCCACCTTGCCCATCACGACATCGAGGACGAGGAGGAACAAGTGGCTGTCGCCGAGGATATCGTTCAGCGCGGATGGGCAGAAGTAGTCATGGTCACCCTCGGCGCTGCCGGGGCGCTGCTGGCGACCGCCGATGGCACGAGGCGCTTTCGAGCACCCACGGTACAGATCCACAGCAAGATCGGCGCCGGGGATAGCACAGTGGCTGGGGTGGTTCTATCTCTCGCGCAAGGCAAGAGCTTGGAAGATGCCGTACGCTACGGCATCGCCGCGGGATCAGCGGCCGTGATGACGCCCGGCACAGAACTCTGCCGCAAAGAGGATACGGAACGGCTTTACGAGCGTATCCAATCGGGAGATAAAGAGCACAGTTGATATTAGTAGGAATACGATAGGATTATAAACACAGAAAAAGGATGAAATGATGCGCATAGCCATCTTTGAGATACAAGACTGGGAGCGAGGGGCCTTTCAACAGTTCGAAGGACAACATGAGTTACTCTTTAGTCCTGATCGGTTGACGACTGAAAACGCCGCCAACTATCCTAATATCGACATCCTCTCCGTGTTCATTTACTCTGATGTGAACGCCCGAGTCCTGCAAGCTCTGGGGAACCCGCGGCTCATCGCCACCCGCTCCACTGGGTATGATCACATCGACACTGACTATTGCCA
>SKLG01000515.1 GCA_007123335.1 Anaerolineae bacterium
ATCATCCGCTGCGGGCCAAAATGCTCATAGATGGCCTGCATAAAGGGCCACGTATCGCGATAGGGATAGGGATCGTGGGAGAGGGCATAGTGGCCCGAGATCTTGATGAACACCCTCTCGTGCCGCGCCAAGTCCAATAGCGCCTGGAATCCCGGATCAGCCATGCCCTTTTCCACCTCGAAATGGCCCATGTGATCCAAAACGACGCACAGCTCGGGGAAGCGGACGATCACGGGCTCCAGATATCCGCACAGCGCCTCCAGCCGGCCCCGACTGATCTGGAAGCAGACGGGCAGCGACAGCGCAGCGGCCTTTTGCCACAGGGGATAAAAGGCCGAATTCGTTAGCCAGGCGCCCTCCAGGATGCGGAAGGGAGCCACGCGCAGGCCACGGAGGCCGTGTTCCTCCGCCCATCTCTCCAGGCGTTGCGGGGCAGAGGCGTCCACGACGTCGATGCGGGCCACGCCGCCAAAGCGGCCGGGATAGCGTTGCAGCGTCCTGGCAATGTAGCGGTTGTCGAACTCGTAATTCGAGGGCTGTACGAGGACGGCCTGGGTGACGCCGTTCGCCGTCATCTCCTGGAGCAACACCTCCGCCGTCGCCCCTGGATGGGGCAGCGACGCCAGGACGGGGCTGGGCGGGTAGAGGATGCTATCCGTCTCCCAGATGTGCACGTGGCTATCCACGATGTGTGGGCTCATGGCAATCTTGCTATCCCCCGGTATCTGCTAGCTACCGCACACTTGGCTGCAAGCTGACACGATAAAGACTCTGAGTCAAGTATAGTTGCCACGCTAACTTTACAAAAGCCAGGCTATATTAGCTCATGGTTCGGCCATTTTCCCTGCTGGTTTCTGGAATTGGTCGCATAGTCGGGTGTAGATATCCACTGGAAAGTCGAGCAGGTATAGGATTTGCTGATGCAGAGCGGTGAGCGGCGTCACATGGTAGAGCATCTGCGGCCCCATGGTCACGACCGAGAGGTCAATGCCTTTGAAGGCTTTGAGCATCGCTTCCGTCGTCGGGTGTGTGGTGGCACGCTTGGGGTTTCCAGCGTACAAGCCGGTGACCCGCCCCTCTTCCGAGGCCAGTCGCTGTCGAACCTGGTATTCGATCAGCGTCAGGATGCGCAGACCAATCGAAAGCAGGCGGATCAGTCCCGTCGCGCGCGCATCGCTTTGCAGGTACATGGGCGTCAACGACAGCGGATGACCTTTCAGGCGCCCAAACCCGCGTTCGATCCTATACTGCGCCCGGTAAGCCAGCACCGCTTGCTCCAACGACAGGCTCTCTCCCGACTGGTTGGTAGCGTACACACGCCAGCCAAAGCGGCGCACGACCTCCTCTACCGCTTGTTCGTCCTTCTCGCTCTGCACGCTCAGCTCCCGTTCCGTCTCTACCCGTGCGGGACGCTCGCCGTAGGCGCGCACGGGTCGTTCCCTGATCTGTTCCTCCACGCTTACGTTGACCAATCCTTCAACCCGATGACGCTTGAAAATGGCCGTTGCCGCAGCCTGCATTTCATCTCGATCCTCGATCCGTCGTTTGCCCTGCTTGCGCTCGTTCAGTTGTTCCACCTCGGCCTGCGCCTTCGTCAGGCGCGTACGCAAGGCCTCTTCCGAGGCCTGTGCCTGCTGCAGCGAACGCAGGATCAGATGCCGCTCTGTCCAAGCTATCCTTTGGCCATCATGTTCAGCCTGCAGCAATACGTTTCGCTCATAGCCCTCGGCGATCTGCTCAGGCTGACCCTCAGCGTCTGCACGGTAGACGCCAACGGTCTGCTGCTCGCCATCCCAGACCGGCTTCAGGTAGCTTTCCAACGTCTCTGGCGGCAGCTGCTTCTCCGGCAGCGGACACAGGTAGTAATCCTCCTGTGCCTGGATGAAGGCTCGCGTCTTCAGGGCGGCCATCTTGCAGTCCCCCACGTACAGCAGGCCATGTTCGTCCAGGCTTGCCTGTACCTGTTGAATCGCTGGCACGTACAAAGGGTCATCGGCCCGTTCACCCGACACCACCTGGGTGGCAATGGGCATTCCCAAAGGGTCCAAGGCCGAGATCATCACCTTCACTTGCGGCAGATCGGGGCGGTGATCCTTGCTGTGCCCAAACTGGAGCAGCCCTTCTTCGCTGACCGTCCCATAGCCACTGGCGCTCGTGCTGTCCACGCGCACTTGTTTGGGCTTCAGCTTGTATACCCGTACGGTATGCCGGTTGAGTGCTTGCTCGAACTCCTGCCAGTGCTCATCATCGCTCAACGCGTCCAGTACGATGCCCAGGCGATCATCACTCCACTCCTGCTCCCTGACCGGTTGGTCTGTGCAGATGCGCAGCGTATCCAGTCGCTTGGCCGCCCATGCTTGCACGTGATTCAGTCGGTGATCCCCTTCCGACAAGATGTGTGTCAGCCAGATGGTCGCCGTCCAACCCAGACTGGTTCCTTGCCAGTTCGCATGAGGGATGAAGTGGCTGTCCAAAAGTCCTGCCACATCGAGCTTCTCGGCCTGCGTCAGCAATACGGGAATGTCGTCCACTCGTTCCGTCTTGATCGTTAGGTTAGTTGTCATGCCGACAGATTGCTACATTCTCGATATCTCGTCAAAATCGACCGAACCATGAGTTATAATATGCAAATCGGATCAAGTCAAGCAAGCTTTGTGAAAAGTTAAACGGTTAGGTATCTGCAAAAAAGAGTTTTATATTATTAAAATCAAATAAAACCAAATTGGCTCTAATTATCGCTCATTCCACATCACCAGGGCTTGATTGCGAATACTTGACGCTCATGTGCAATAGGCGTACCATGTGCCTATTCAGGCGGTATACGCTGCAATGATCGCGAAACATAAACGCCTTACAGAAAGAGGGGTCTGCTCCCCTAGCCTCGGTTCGGCTGGGATAGTTCGCCATGCCTCGGCGGCCAAGGGCCATATGGGGCGCCTCGCCCCCTGATATTATGTAGACGCCCTCTAAGAAGCCTTTCTTACGTCTTGGCGGGCCTGCGTGGCGCCGAAATACGCACGATCTCGCATTCACCGCATCCGAACGCCGACGATGTCGGCGATACCATAAGGAGCAGCATGAACGAAAAGATTCTCGTGGGGGTGGCCTGGCCCTATGCAAACTCGCACCTGCACCTGGGGCAGTTCGCCGGTGCCTATCTGCCGCCCGATATTTTCGCCCGCTACCACCGCCTGCACGGCAACGATGTGCTCATGGTCTCGGGGTCCGACACCCACGGCACGCCGATCACGATTACCGCCGAGCAGGAAGGGGTCACGCCAGAGGAGATCATCGAGCGCTATCATCGCAGCTTTCTCGATTCCTTTGTCCGGTTGGGCATCTCCTTTGACCTGTTCACCCACACCAACACCGAGAACCACTGGACCGTCACCACCGACATGTTCACCCGCCTGCTGGACAAGGGGTATGTCTATACCGAGTCGATGCGGGCGCTGTATTGCGCTGATTGCCAGCGCTTTCTGCCCGATCGCTATGTGGAGGGCACCTGTCCCTTTTGCGGGTATGAGGATGCTCGCGGCGACCAATGCGACCGCTGCGGCAAGCCCCTCGACGCCCTGGAGCTGATCGAGCCGCGCTGCAAGTTCTGCGGCCACCGCCCCGAGGTGCGCGAGACCGAGCACTTTATGCTGGATCTGGCCCAGTTTAACGCGCCGCTCAAAGAGTGGGTGGCCGACAAGACGTACTGGCGCCCCAACGTGCTCAACTTTACCCTCAACTTGCTCAACGAGGGGCTGCGGGCGCGAGCTATCACCCGCGACATCGACTGGGGCATCCCGGTGCCGGTCAGCGGCTACTCGGACAAGCGCATCTATGTCTGGTTCGACGCCGTCATCGGCTATTTCTCGGCGGCCATCGAGTGGGCGCACAATCGCGGCACCCCCGAGGCCTGGCATGCCTGGTGGGACGCCGACGCACCTTGCCGCATGTACAACTTTATCGGCAAGGACAATATCTTTTTCCATACCCTCATCTGGCCGGCGATGCTCATGGGCTACGGTGGGCTGCAACTGCCCTACGACGTGCCGGCCAACGAGTACCTGACGCTGGAGGGCAAAAAGTTCTCGTCCAGCCGCAACTGGGCGGTGTGGATCCCCGATTATCTGTCGCGCCACGATCCGGAGCCGCTGCGCTACTATTTGACCATCCAGGCACCCGAGTCGTCCGATGCCGACTTTTCGTGGCAAGAGTTTGTGGATCGCAACAACAACGAGCTGGTGGGCACCTGGGGCAACCTGGCGCATCGCATGCTGACCTTTGCCTTTCGCAACTTCAACGGCGTCGTGCCCACCCCCGGCGAGCTGAACGACCTCGACCGGGAGATCCTGGCCAAGGTCGAGGCTGCCTTTGACACCGTCGGCGAGCGACTGGATGCCTGTCGCTTTCGCGCTGCGCTGAGCGAGGCGATGGCCGCGGCCCGCGAGGCCAACCGCTACCTGGATAGCGCCGCGCCCTGGAAGACGCTCAAGAGCGACCGCGAGCGCTCGGCGACGGCGACCTATGTGGCGTTGCGGGTCATCGATTCGCTCAAGATCCTCTTTGCGCCTTTCTTGCCCTTTGCGTCGCAGCGCCTGCACGAGTACCTGGGCTATGCGAGCGCGGGACCAAACGCCGACATCCTGGGTAAACAGCAAGTGGAAGAGTTTCAGGAGAATAGCCACAAGCACCTGGCCCTCACCTATAGCAAAGCGTGGGACGGTGACCTGTGGACACCGAGCGAGCTTCCACCGGGGCAGGCGCTTCAATTCCCGGAGCCGCTCTTCCGCAAGCTCGATGACGACGTGGTGGCCGATGAGCTGCGCCGGCTGGGCCACTAGGCCACGACAGTTGCAGAGTAGCATGCATATCCGTGATAGAGCTTTTAGGGAGCGCGTCCGGTGACGCGCTCCCTCTCTCGTTCTCGTTCGCCGGATGTGATCCTTCTGGCGCTGCTGATGCTGCACTTGATGCTGGGCATCCTTTTCGCCACGCGCACCCCTCTGTGGCAGGTGCCCGATGAGCCGGCCCATTTTAATGTGATTCGGCATATCGCCGAGACGGGCAGGCTGCCGGTGCTGGAGATGGGCGACTATCCGGCCGATTATTTGGAGGAGATCAAGAGCCAACGGTTTCCCCCGACCATGTCGATTGAGCCGATCGCCTATGAGGCGCATCAACCGCCTCTGTACTATGTGCTGGCCACGCCGGTCTATTTGCTTCTGAGGAATGCGTCATTGCACGTCCTGGTGCACGGGTTGCGCGTGCTGACGCTGCTATTCAGCCTCGGCGCGCTGTACGCCGGTTATCGCGCCCTGCGGCTGGCCCTCCCCGATCACCTATGGCTTGCCCGAGGCGCGACGGCGATCGCCGCCGCGCTGCCCATGCGCCTGACGATGTCCTCAGGGATCAACAACGACGCCCTCGCCGAGCTGCTGATCAACGTCATGGCCTGGATGGTGTTGGCCACCACCGCCGCCGATTGGCGTCCTCGGCGGGCGCTGGCCCTCGGTGGCTTGTTGGGGTTGGCGCTGCTCACCAAGATGCAGAGTTATGTCGCGCTGGCCATCCTGTTTACCGCGCTGGCTTACGACATTATCACCGGCAGGTTGGCCCTACGGCGCGGGCTGGGCCTTGGCGCGCTGGCCTTTTCGGTGGCGGGCATCATGGTCGCGCCCTGGCTGCTGCGCAACGTCGTGACTTATGGCCTCACCGACCCGCTGGCCCTGGGCCGCCATGACCTTGTCGTCCACGGTCAGCTCACCACCGCCGAATGGCTGGCTCACGTGGGACCGTGGGTGGCCCTCGCTGCCTTTTTGCGAACGACGTTTCAGAGTTTTTGGGGGCAGTTCGGGTGGATGGCGGCGCCCATGGATGGGCGCATCTATGCCGCCCTGGCCTGGTTCACCGGGTTGTGCGCCTTGGGGCTGATCCTGCGCTGGCGACGAGCACCAAGGACACAAAGACGCTTATTCCTCCTGAGCCGCCCTCTGGCCATAATGGCCGTCTGGATGCTGGTGACCACTATGGGATATCTGTGGTGGAACGTGCGCTTTGTACAGCATCAGGGGCGCTATCTCTTCCCTGCGTTGACGCCGCTCTCTCTGGCGCTAGCCGCCGGCTGGCGCACCGTCTATCGCCGAGGCTGGGCGCTCGGCGCTGTGGCGCTTGGTGTGGGCGCCGTCGCTCTGGCAACGATTAGCGGGGTCCGAGGCGATGTCAACGTCACCGCTACCGCAATCCCGGTCTTGGGAGCCTGCGGTCTCTGGGTAGCGCACTGGGCAGATGCGCGTTGGCCAAAAGTATCGACACTCCTCCCTGGCCTGGGGCTGGCCGCGCTCTCCCTCCTGGCTCTCTGGACCGTGATCGTGCCCTTTCTCTCCCCGTGAAAAGATGAGCCCCCATGAAGGAGACCGGCGATCAGATCGCCGGTCTCCTTCATGGGGGCGTTCAGCCCGTTAGGGCGAGTGGCGCTTGGGTCTAGTACATCCCACCCATGCCACCCATGCCGTCGCCACCGCCAGCAGGCGCGGGGGGCTCGGGCTCGGGGATGTCGGTGATGAGCGCCTCGGTGGAGAGGATCATGGCCGCGATCGAGGCGGCATTCTCCACGGCGGAGCGGGTCACCTTGGCCGGGTCGATGATGCCGGCCTCGAACATGTCCACGTACTCGCCCTTCATCACGTC
>SKLG01000508.1 GCA_007123335.1 Anaerolineae bacterium
TGGCGCGGATCGGGCTTGACGTGCTCGACGTCGTCTCTGGTCAACAAGACATCGTGACGCATGGGGGTGCGCCGCAGGATAGCTTCCACCGCAGGACGGCAGTTGCGCGTGACGATGGCGACGCCCAACCCGCGATGGGCCAGCTCATCGAGCATCTCTGGCACACCGGGGTAGACGGACACGCGACTCGCCGCTTCGATCTCGATGGCCAAAATGGCCTCGTGGGCCTGACGAACAAAGGGCTCCGGCGGTGTGCCCGACGCGGCTAAGTGCTCTTGCACGTGAACGATGATCTCCAGTAAGTGCGTGCGCATCAAGCCCAGCCGCTCCTGCGCATCCTCGTCGATGCCATGGGTGCGCACCACATCCATCACCGCCCGACGCATCTGGACGAAATCGATGCTGGGCTCCACCAACGTGCCATCAAAGTCAAAGAGCAGCGCCTGAATCCCGGCCAGGTGTCGCTGCCGCTCAGCCATCGGCCTGCCCCAGAATGTGGAGCATCTGCTCGGCCACCTGTTCAGGATATTCGGCGATATAGGCGCCGGCTGCGCGCAGCGCCTCGATCTTGTTCGCTGCCAGCCCACTGGCGTCGGCGCCGCCGCCTCCGGCGATGATGGCCCCAGCGTGACCCATCCGTCGCCCCGGCGGCGCGGTGCGCCCGGCCACAAAGGCCACCACCGGCTTGGTCATCGCATCGCGGATGAACGCCGCGGCCTGTTGCTCGGCCTCTCCGCCGATCTCGCCGATGAGCACCACGGCGTGGGTGTCGGGATCCTCCTGGAACATGGCCAGTGTCTCGACAAAAGAGGTGCCGATGATGGGATCGCCGCCAATGCCCAGGCAGGTGGACTGCCCCAGGCCCTTTTCGGTCAGCGCCCAGACGATTTCGTAGGTCAGCGTGCCGCTGCGCGAGACCAGGCCCACATGTCCCGGCTTGTGGATGTCTGCGCCCGGAAAGGTGGGCATGATGCCCACCTTGGTTGCGCCAGGGGTGATGATGCCAGGGCAGTTGGGACCTATCAGCCGCACCGGGCGCCCCTCCAGATAGCGCCGCACGCGAATCATGTCCCACACGGGGATCCCTTCGGTGATGCAGATGATAAGCGGAATCAGCGCCTCTGCCGCCTCCAGGATAGCATCGGCGGCAAAGCGGGCGGGCACATAGATGATCGACGTATTGGCGCCGGTCTCTCCTACCGCTGTGATCACGTCGTCGAACACCGACACGCCCTCGACGGTCTGGCCGCCTTTACCCGGCGTCACACCCGCAACAATGGCCGTACCATAGGTCAGCATCTGCGCCGTGTGGAACGACCCCTCGCGGCCCGTAATACCCTGCACCAGCACCCGCGTCGTATGGTCTACCAGGATCGCCATCAGGACCTCCCTCCGCCGCTGGCCAGCTCCACTGCCATGCGCGCGCCCTCTGACAGCGTGGTCGCCGCCGGTAGATCCGCCTGCTGCAAGATACGCTGCCCCTCCTCATGATTGGTGCCCACCAGCCGGACGACGATGGGCACGCTCCGTCGCGCCGAAGTCTGGCCCAGATGGTCCAGCGCCTCGACGATGCCACGAGCCACCTCGTCACAGCGGGTGATGCCGCCAAAGATGTTGACCAGCACCACGCGAACGTGGGGATCAGAGAGGATGATCTCCAGGGCAGTGGCGACGCGATCACGACGGGCGCCCCCGCCAATGTCCAAAAAGTTGGCCGGCTCGCCGCCGACGTGCTTGATCACATCCATGGTGGCCATGGCCAGCCCAGCGCCATTGACCATGCAGCCGATCTCACCGTCCAGTTTGATATAGCTGATGCCCATCTGCCGCGCCCGGGCCTCGGCGGTCGATTCCTCAGTGTCTGTGGGTTCGCTGTCGAGGTCAGGGCGCAGTGTGCGCTGGCGAAAGAGGGCGCTGTCGTCGATGGTCACTTTGGCGTCCAGCGCCTGCAGTTTGCCCTCGGCGGTGACGATGAGGGGATTGATCTCGGTCAACGTGGCGTCGTAGCGTTGGGCCAGCGTGTAGAGGTTGGCGAGCAACGAGGCGAGATCGCTCCACAGCCCACTATCAAGCCCCATGGCTGCTGCCGCGCGGACGCCGTAAAAAGGGCGCAGCCCCAGATAGGGGTCGATGTGAAGCGTGTGCACTCGGTCTGGATGATCGCGGGCGGTCTCTTCGATGTCCACGCCCCCTTCGGAGGAGACGATGAGCGCCACGCGCCCAACCTCGCGATCGACGATCAGCGCCACATAGAGCTCCTGGGCGATCTGCGCCGCGGCCTCGACGAGTACCCGTTCCGCCGGCAGATCCCTGATCGTGGAGCCCAGCAGACGCTCGGCGACCGCAGCCGCCTCTTCAGGATCGCCGGCGACGACGATCCCGCCGGCCTTGCCGCGGCCACCGGTGAGCACCTGAGCCTTGACGACTGCCGCGCCGCCGAGGCGTTGGGCGATGGCGCGTGCTTCGCCAGGCGTCTCGGCCACGGCGCCATCGGGCACCGCAATGCCTTCGGCGGCAAACAGCTCTTTGGATTGATATTCGTGCAGATTCATCCCAGCTCCTCTACGGCGCCCTGCCCATGTGCCTATGAACCAAAGCGACCAGGGGCGCGGGTCTCTGACCCGCTCTTCACCATGCCTATATGCCTATGGAGCAAAGACAAGCAATCGGTTGTTCTCCGAATCGGTCACCAGCACCCGCCCCTGGGCATCCACGGCGATGCCGGTGGGCAAGTTCATAGCGCTCAGATCGCTGCCCAGTTGGCCCCAGACGCGTTGCACCTCGCCCTGGCGATCGAACTGGATCACCCGATAGCCCTCGGGATCGGTGGCATAGATGCGGCCCTCGCCATCGGCGGCCAGATAGGGTTTGTTGACCACCGACATGCCTAACCATGCGTTGACGGGCCACTCGCGCACGAATTCCAGATCCTTGGTGAACACCTGTATACGCTGGTTCCAGGTGTCGGCGACATAGAGCATGCCATCAGCATCAAATGCCAGGCCAACCGGCTCCTGGAACTGGCCAGGACCAGCGCCGGCGCCGCCCACCGCGTTGATCATATTGCCGGCCTGGTCGTACTTGACCACACGCTTGTTGCCCGTGTCGGTGAGATACAGGTACCCCTCATCGTCAAAGACGACGTCTCGTGGCCCATAGAGGCTGTCCCCTGATCCCATCGGGCTGCTCACCTCATTGAACGTCCCCCACGTATCCTGAAACTCGCCCTGGGCATCAAACACCTGCACGCGATGGTTCCAGGTGTCGGCGACATAGACCGCCCCTTCAGGGCTGATGGCGACGCCCCAGGGTTCTTTGAACTGTCCGGGGGCGCTACCCTCGACGCCCCACTCGCGCAAGAAGCTGCCTTCGGGCGATAGCATCTGCACTCGATGGTTCTGGCTGTCGGCCACATAGATGTTGCCGTCGGCGTCCAGGTCCAGGCCCTTGGGCGCTCGGAACTGGCCGGCGCCAAACCCGGCACTACCCCAGACGGCAGAAGCCTGGCGCGACTCCCACCGCTCAACAATCTCGTCGCCAGGCAGCGGCTCGGTGGCCATTAGCGCCTCGGGGCCATAATCCCAGAGTTGCTGGGCGACGTCGCGCCGCACATACATGGCAAAATTGTGCACAAAGGGCCACGCCGTCACCGAGACCCTATGCCTGCGATAAAAGACCACATCCCAGAACTCCTTGCGGGCAACAGGATCGCGGGCGCTTTCCCACATGCCTCGTGGAGTTATGTTCATATACCAGTCCTGGTTGGGCCACCAGATCAAGCGGTATTGCCGTCGATAGTAGCGATTGCCCAGCAGCGGTATAATCCCCGCCTCGTTGGGCGGGCCTACAAGAACGACCTCGGCGTCAAAGGGACCAGCGGGTTGCTTGCCATAGAACTGGGCGTTGTCAAAGTTGCGCAGGTACCAGACAAAGGGCCAGCTCGTGTCGTCGTCGTAGGCGACCTTCATGTGCAATCCGCCGGTGAGCCGGCGTGACATCTCCTCCAGTTCGTTGGCGACGATGGCGGTGTCTGGCGCACCCTGCGCATAGACCAGGAACTCGGTGGCCATGTCAGGATTGATAAAGGTAGCCATCCAGGCAAAGCGCACCGTCAGCGCCAGGAGGATGATGAGCACCGATAGCGCGCTGAGCCGCCACATGTCCCGGCTGCGCAGGTCTTGGCCGATCCAGTACACGAACCCGGTGAGGATACCTACGACGACCAGCGCCGCCAGCCAACCCATGGAGCGATTCAGCGCTTCCATCGATGTCCCGCCAAAGGGAGAACTGCCTATCAACTGGACCAGAGTGTACAGGAGCAGCGGAATGAACAGCAGCAGCCATAGTCCGCGTCGGGCGCGAATGGCCGCCCAATCGGTATCCACCAGACGGCTGATGGTCCAACCGGCGAGCAGATGCAGCGGCACCGCCAGATGCATGGTCAGCCAGGGCATCTTTTCACCGGCCCAACTGTAGGCGGCAAACACGACAATCGTCCAGTAGATCAGAAACAGGACCACCGGCAGATGAAGCGCCTTGTCTACGGCGCCGGGCAGCTTGGGATGGGGCGGGTTGCTGCGATCGCCGCGCAGCGCATAGACGATCATCCCCGCCAGCCCCACCAACAGCGGCAGGAACTCGTACATCGGCATGAGCACCAGGTAATAGTACCAGGGTTGTCCCCCGCGGGCGACTTCGTGCTGCGAGAGCCAGTAGCCGAGCTGGCCGACCATCCCCGTCGCAAAGCCCTGGCCGTTGGTGAACATGGTGGTGTAAAAGGGCACAAAGAGGGCAAAGAAGATGCCGGCGCAGATCAGCCAGCGGCGCCAGTTCCACCATAGCCCGATGGCCGCCGAGATACCTAATACCACCATAAAAACGGCGCCGGTGAAATAGATCCCCGACTGAGAGTAATCGATGGGGTCCCCGCCCAGCAACAGTACCGGGAAAGGCGTAGCCAACGGCAGGATCAAGGTGCCAATGACGATGATCAAGTCGAACACCGGCAGCTCGGTCAGGGCGCGCAGCGAGTGCACCCCCTGTTGCCGCCACTGCCACAGCCACAGGCCAAAGATAAAGGTGCCAAAGGTGAAATAGGCGATAAAGGAAGTCGCTTTGCCGGTAAAGCCGAGGGCGACGGCCGCAGCGGCCAGATAGAGATGCTTGGCCTGAGGCCGCTCCAGGTAGTGCAGGATCGCGACAAAGAGGATCACGTTAAAGAGGATGGCGGCGTGGTCGTGGCGTATAAAGCGCGAGCGATGCATCATCACCGGCGATACGGCGAGGAACAAGGTCGCGGCCAACAAGCCATACTTGCCCAGCCAGCGCCGCATGAAAAAGGGCATGATGGTGATCAACACCCCCATTAGGGAGGTGCCGATACGCGCGGTGACGTTGCTGTGCCCAAAGAGGGTAAAGATCAAAGCGGTAAAGTGATAGAGAAAGGGACCATGGTAGATGGGATTATGCCGATAACCCTGCCCGGTGGCCAGTTTCCAAGACTCCCAGGCATGAATGCTCTCATCATGGCTGTAGGCGCGAGTGCCCAGCGCCCAGAATCGGGTCAGGACGATAAACAAGATCAGCGCCCCATACAGCACATAATACCAGGTGATGCGGCCAAAGGGCCCATCGACATGGGGCAGAATGGGCCTATCGAGGAACGTGGTCTCTGTGTCTTGGACCGTATCTGTCATTCCGAATACCTCACATATCCACGGATGAATGATGGCATCAAGGATGTGTTGACCAGCGGTTACTGCTCGGCCACCGGTAGGCGTACCCACACCTGAAACTCGCTGGCCGGCGCATGGCCAACAGGGTCGCGATATAAGAACCAGCGCAGGCGTTCGCGGAGCGTCAAGGTCTGCGCTGGCCACTCTTCACGGAAGCGAAAATGCTGTCCCGTATAGCCATAGGGCCGCTGCTCTTGCGGCAAGGGCAGGGTAACCAGCGCCCGATGATCTGGCGCCAGCCGAACGTCAGAAACAGCCTGTGCGCGGTGGAAATTGCGCAGATACCAGCCCATCCATGGCTCCAATTCGTGCACATAGGTGACATCGAGCGCATAGGCGTCGATGGCCTGGCGGCTGGAATAGGTCTGTATCCAGGTCGCGAAATCGCCCATATGCCGCGACACCGGGCGGTGAACCAGCGGCTCCCGCGCGTCTCGGGCGGTGTGATAGGCGACAGCCGTCGCCCCGCGCCCGGTGAACAGGAGCATGACGGCGGTGAGGGTCACGATGGCCACCCGCAGCGCCGCATTGCCGCCGCGCCAGTACCAGTAGGCGGCCCAGGCGACGATGAGCAGACCCAGCGCCACGCGCGCCACATTGAGGTCGTCCATCTGGCCTCGGTGGGTATAGGTCGCCACCTGTAAGAAACAGAAGCCAAGCACCGTCAGGGCGGCGCCGATGGCGCATACGTCATACACGTCGGTGTGATGCAGCAGACGGCGCCAGAGCAGCTCGGCGCCTCTGGCGGCCAACAGCAGCAACGGCAGCAGGACGGCCAGCGTCCACATCGGCTCGCGATGCCCGCCCAGTGTGCCCATGACCAGGGCGATCAACGCCCAGAACCCGCAAAAGAGGGCCAGAGGCGAGCGTTGGCTCCAGAATGGGCGCGCCTCCTCCTCTCCCTCTATCACCGTTCGCTGACGCCTCAGCCCCCA
>SKLG01000495.1 GCA_007123335.1 Anaerolineae bacterium
ACCCACGAGGTGGCGCGGGTGATGGACAGGACGCCCAATGCGGTGGCGGTATTGCAGCACCGCGCCCTCAATTCGCTGCGACAGATTCTCGAATCGATGGAACGGAGCGGATCACAATGAGTCATAATCGACTCTCCGCCCAGGATCTCGATCTCGCTCTGTCCGAATTCGCTGATATTGGTGATGTAGAGTGGGTGCTCAATCGGCATCCTCTACAGCAACGAGATCTGGCGCCTTTGCTCCATGCCGCCTCTCGCGCGCGGGCCCATCTGAGCAAGGTTCCCCCACCTCCCCGTGGGCTCCAGGATGGACGTAGGCGATTACTGGCCGAGGCCGCGCAGATGCGCGCGACGCGGGTGCGATGTTTTCGTCTATTGCCGAGTTTGCAAAACCTTTGGAGTTGGCCTCAGCAGCTGTCTCCGAAGTTGAGGTTTGTCGTCATCGTGTTGCTCGTACTGGTCAAGCTCACATCCGTCAGTGGTGGTGTGGTGTTGGCTGCGGAGCAAAGCCTTCCCGGCGACCTGCTATACCCGGTCAAGGAAAAGGTGGAGGACGTGCGTCTCTCGGTCGCGCGAGACCCGGCGTCTTTGACTCTTTTTTATACTGAGCGACGTTTGCAGGATATTGATGAGGCGATGCAGAAAGGACGGACTATACCGGAGCCGACCGTACACCGATTGGAGTGTCAGTTCACATACCTCCTAGAGCATGCCAGGACTGAGGCGGATAACGCCAACTCCACGCCGGGTGTGGGGCTCGCTGGGCACCTGCGGGGGCAGATGGAGACATTAGATGCTATCGCTGCCCAGATGGAGGGAGCAGCACAACAGCGCTTGGTGGAAGCCAAGGAGCGGGTTAGCCGTGAACTGGATCAGGCCGAGGGGGCGATGGACCATGAACCCTCGTCCGCGCCCCTCGTCGATGATAGCCACGGCACGCCTCGACCAGAAGAGCGTGATAGTGCCCAGAAGAGGCCTGTATCTCGCCCCGATCCAACGCACACCCCCCCCGTAGAGCAGACGCAAGGTCGAGATGCCAGGAAGGACGGCGATACCGACGGTCAGTCCGCGCTGCCCACGGCGGCTATGCCTCCACAAACCGACAAGACCGATAAGGGCCAGAATGACCAGATAACACCTGGAGAGATCAAACAGATCACGCCAGATACAGAGGTTGAGGAGACTGAAAGACGTCCTCCCACGTTGCCCAGCAAGGCTGCGCCTGCAGCGCAGGATGCGGTTCTCGGCCCTCCTGTTACGCCGGGGCTGCCCCCCAAGGGTGTCCCACCGGGACCCCCAGATCCGCCGCAGCCAGAGAGACCCCAGGCTCCCATTCCTCCATCGAATCGAGGCAACCCAACCGATAAAGATCGTAAGGACGAAGAAGGTAGTGTCCCCCCGGCCGTGCCCCTCAAAGAGGTCCCTCCGGTTCCTGCTGAGACGCCGCCATCAGAAGAGGAGGATACCACGCTCACTCCCACACCCGTCTCGGAAGAGCCCACCGATGGGGATGGTAGGAGCGGTGCCCCTGGCGCTCCTACGTTTTTGCCACCAAAGCAGGTCCCGCCTGCTTTCCTCGATAAACCACAACCTACCGAGACACCGCGATCCAAGCAGCCTCCCCGCGGCGCCAAGGATCAAGACGCTGACGCCGATGATCAAGTTCCTGATGCGTCGGAAGCCTCTCAGCTGGCGCATCCATCGCCCAAGAGCCCGTCACGGGGGCCGGAATCGTTTAGCATTCCTGGGCGCAGAATACGGTCAAACCTCGGCCTGGTCCCTGGCACGCCCTAGTTCTCGCTTGGTCAAGTTAATGAGTCGCGTGACCTTGATCTCTCTAGGGCAGGCGCGGGTACAGGCCATGTGATTGGCGCAAGGCCAGACGCCATTGTCCTCGTCCAACGGTTCGCGCCGTGCTTGTAGCCCAACATCGCGGCTGTCAAAGACAAAGCGCGCGGCCTGTACGATGGCTGCTGGCCCGAGGAAGCGAGGGTTCTCGCCCAGGATCGGGCAGGCAGACACGCAGGCGCCACAGAGGATGCAGTTGGTGGCATCCGCGATCTCGGCGTGTTCTTTGGGAGTCTGTAGGCGCTCCCGGTCGGGGGCTGTGTCTTTCGGCACCAGAAAGGGCTTGACCGCGCGATAACGCTGGAAGAAGGGCTGTTGATCGACGATCAAGTCGCGCAGGACGGGCATGTGGCGCATCGGCTCCACCGTGATGGTCGCCAGATCATCATCCGGCGAGTCGGCGATGGCATCACGGATCAGCGTCTTGCAGGCCAGCGCCGAACGGCCATTAATGATCATGGCATCAGAGCCGCATACGCCGTGGCCGCAACTGGCGCGAAAGCCCAAGCTAGGGTCGTGCCGACGCTGTACTTCCAGCAGGGCGTCAAGCACCCGGCTGGATGGCTCGACCTCGACGACGTGCTCGGCCCAGCGTGCCTCTTCATCGGATTCAGGATCGTAGCGGCGGATGCGCAAGCGCACCAGCATGAGCGCCTCCTAATATGCCCTTGCCACAGGTTCCCAGATCGAGGTGTCTACCGAGCGCGAGCCAAAGCGTAGATCGTCACCGTGCAACCAACATAGCGTATGGTGCAGCCAGGCATCGTCATCACGCTCGACATAATCCTCGCGATAGTGCGCGCCACGGCTCTCGCGCCGCTGCCGTGCAGATCCTGCGGTGATCAGCGCCAGATCGAGGAGATTGCCGAGCTCTAGCAGCCGTAGCAGCTCGCCGTTAAAGCTCTTGCTCGTGTCCTCGATCTCCAATGCGCCATACGCTTGGCGTAGCGCTTGCAGCGTCTCCACTGCGCGATCCAACTCGTCGCCTCGCCGATAGACGCCCACCGCCTCGTTCATGATGGCCTGCATGCGCTCGCGCAGATCGGTCGCCGATAAGTGAGCGGAGCGCTGGGATCGATCGCGTAGGGTCGCCAGTCTTCCCATGACCTCCTGTGCGGCATCGGTAGGCCATGACGGAGCAGGGCCTTCAGCCACATAGCCGGACATATGCTGGCCGGCCCGCCGGCCAAACACGACGAGATCCACCAGACTATTGGTGCCCAACCGATTGGCGCCGTGGACAGAGACGCAGGCACACTCGCCGGCGGCGTACAGCCCCGACACATAGCTCTCGGAACCGTTGTTTGGCATCCACACCACGCGGCCATCGAGATCGGTGGGGATGCCACCCATCACATAGTGGGCCGTGGGTTGGACCGGGATTGGCTCCGCTGCCGGGTCGATACCCAGGTAGGTCCGGCACAGGCTGACGATCTCGGGTAGCTTGCGTTTCAATGCCTCGGCGCCAACAGGGGTGGCGTCGAGCTGCACAAAGTCCGCCGGCGACCGATCTCCGAGTATGCCGCGTCCCTGACGGATCTCATTGACGATGGCCCTGGATACCATATCTCGTGGGGCTAGATCCATGAGGGTGGGGGCGTAGCGCTCCATAAAGCGTTCGCCCTCGCCGTTGTGCAGCACACCCCCTTCTCCGCGCACCGCCTCGGTGATGAGGATCCCGATCTCACGGATGCCTGTGGGGTGGAACTGCACAAACTCCATATCCTGCAACGGGACGCCTCGGCGCGCCAGCAACGCCGGGCCATCGCCGGTATTGGCATAGGCGTTGGAGGTGATGCGGTAGATGCGGCCCCAACCGCCGGTCGCCAGCAGTACCGCCTTGGCGCGAAAGGCGTGCAGATCGCCGGTGGCCAGCTCTAGCGCCACGACACCAAGACAGCGGGGGGCGTCGCCGCCTTGCGGCTCGGACAGCAGCACATCGACGACCTGAAACTCGTCGTAAAAGGCCACATCGTGCTTGATGCATTGTTGGTATAGGGTCTGCAGGATCATGTGGCCGGTGCGGTCGGCGGCATAGCAGGCGCGGCGCACCGGGGCACGCCCTAGATCGCGGGTATGCCCACCAAAACGCCGCTGATCGATGCGCCCATCTGGCAACCGGCTGAAGGGCAGGCCTTGATGCTCCAGGTCATAAACCGCCTGCACGGCGTCCTCGGCCAGAATCTGCGCCGCACGCTGGTCGACAAGATAGTCGCCGCCCTTGACGGTATCAAAGGCGTGCCATAGAGTTTCGTCCTCCTCCACGTTGCCCAACGCCGCGCCAATGCCGCCCTGGGCCGCGCCCGTATGGCTGCGCAAGGGGTGCAGCTTGGAGAGCACGGCGGTGCGCGCCAAGCGCCCGCATTCTAGCGCGGCATAGAGCCCCGCACCCCCAGCGCCGACGATGAGGGCATCAACGATATGTTCCTGCATTCCGGTTACTCTTTCGACGCTATCAGTTGCGCGTCATGCGGCGTAGTTTGCCCAACATGAGGAATATGGCGGCCAGCGTCGAGAGCACCGCTAGCAGGATTCTGGTTTGATCGACCACCGGCACCACGCGTACATCATTAGGGGTGATGCTGATCACCGCTACTGGCCGACCGCTGGCTCCTCCTCCACCGCCACCGCCACCGCCCATACCGCTGGCTTCGGCATCGGGGGATGCCTTTTCTGTCTCCTCGTCGGTCTCGGGCACCACCGAAGGGCCATTCTGGGCTACCAGAACTCCGCCCTTGGCCTCTCCTGGCTCTGCTGCGCCGCCGCCAGCGCCAAAGCCAAAGCCCAATCCTGCCGTCACCTCCGAAGCGGTGATAACCTTTTGCTCACCGACTTCTATAGGTTCGCCGAACACAGCCTGGGGCTGTGCTATGGTCAGAAGACGGTTCAACAGATCCTTGGCTTCAACGATATCGTCCACTTTGGCCGTCACGAACTCACGGATGTCGTCCATGTACGCTCCCTCCTATCTCTTTTGCAAGGCACGCAACATACAGGCTATCCCGACCAGGGCGACTCCGGCGTACAGGCTCCAAACGATGGCTCTGGTGATGTTTATGATGGGTACGCGCTTTTGCTCGCCGTCACGTTGGACCCATATCGCTGCCGGCTGGTTCCACACCAGACCGCCCTGGGGCCAGCGCACCGTAAGCGCTCTGCTCTCAGGCGTTACCCGTATCTCCCCAACGGCAATAGTCTCGCCGCGCCTTTTCTGCCAATCCATTATCGGTTTTTGTCCCGCCATGGCGCCTCCTTGCGGACTCTGCGGTTCGACTCAGCCATAGTGTACTGCTGTTTGGGTCTAGTACGCAAGTCGGAGAACTGACTGTGGCGACGTCTAACAATCTCGTCTGCAATCGTATGGAATATAGTTCCCTGGTGATCTGGACTTCTCTTCAAGGAATGCTATACTGATGTTTGTGCATGCCTCGATGGAGCAACAGACGCCAAGATGCCTGATGTCAGGAAGGAGCCTATGACCATGGTAGATAGAGCATTGGAGGTGAAAAACCTCTCCAAAACCTATGCTTCGGTACAGGCTGTGGACGATCTATCCTTCACCTTGGAACATGGCGAGATCCTGGGGTTGTTAGGCCCTAACGGCGCGGGCAAGACCACGACCATTCGTATGATCTTGGATATTATCAAGCCGAACAGCGGGCACATCGCCGTTCTAGGCGGCCCGATGTCTGAGGCAAAAAAGGCGCGCATCGGCTATCTACCGGAGGAGCGCGGGCTTTATCCGAGTATGACGCTGATGGATACCCTGCTCTTTCTAGGGCAGCTCAAGGGGCTATCACGAGCTGATGCCAATCAACGCATCCAGCGTATGCTGCGCCAGGTGGAGCTATGGGACGCTCGCGAGCTCAAGATCGAGGCGCTCAGTCGCGGCATGGGCCAAAAGGCGCAGTTTGTCGCCGCTACATTACATGAACCGGAGCTGGTCATCATCGATGAGCCTTTTTCGGGCCTGGACCCGGTGAACACGCGGTTGATCAAGGAACTGCTCTACGGCCTGCGCGATCGCGGCGCGGCTATCATCATGAGCACGCATCAGATGCATCAGGTAGAAGAGATGTGTGGACGCATCTTATTGATGAACCGTGGGCGTCGTGTCTTGTATGGGAGCCTGGATGACGTGCGGCGACAGTTCGCCACTAACGTCATCGAGGTCTCGCTGCAGGGCGAGATGGACGATCTCCCCGGGGTGGAGCAGATCACCGAGCACAATGGTGATTACCGACTGGTCCTGGAGGAGGACGTTCCGCCCGACGAGCTTCTCAAGCGGCTGGTGAATCGCGATGGCGTGACGGTTCAGCGCTTTGAGCAAGTCCAAGTATCTCTGGACGAGATCTTTGTCCATGTGGTCGGACGCAGAGAGGAGTAAGAGCGATGGTCAAGACCTGGCTCGTCGCTCGCCTCACCTATGTGCAACGCGTCCGCTCGAGGGCGTTCTTGGTGCTTACCTTTGGCATCCCTATACTAATGATCATCGCCGGAGCCATCCCCTTTTTGCGTGGCCGAGACCCGACGACGCCCGTCGTCGGCTATGTAGATGAGAGCGGGCGCCTTCCCTATGTGGAGATGCCGGATATACAGGTGGAAACGGAGATTATCCCCTACGCAGATCGGCATGCGGCTCGGGAGGCTGCTGAAACAGAGGAGATCGACGGCTATCTCGTCATTCCCACGGACTATATTGCGGGTGAACGCCCCAGCTATGTGGCCCATGGGCCACCCTCCGAGCAACTCATCGCCGATCTAGAGACGGTATTGCGCTCCGCCATGTTGGCCGACCAGCCCGAGTGGGTGCGCCAACGAGC
>SKLG01000024.1 GCA_007123335.1 Anaerolineae bacterium
CGGTGGGGCTCGACCCTGAGGGGGGCGACGATTGGCGCTCGGAGCGTATCCAGTGGACGACGCCGGAGGTCGCCTACGATCAGTGGGTCCCGCTGGAGATCGAGGGTTATACCGCCTCGGGTCAGATCAGCGTCTGGACACAGGGAGCGCCCCTTTATCCCGTCAAGCACAATGACAGCTATTGGGACGACGCTCGCCTGGTCGTGTTGCCGGGGACGCCCGACCCCACGCCGACGCCGTCTCCGACGGTGACCCCCTACCCCACGCCGGCAGCGACGCCGCCCGGTGGAGAACCGCCGCCATGCTCCATCTGGCGACCGGCCTGGTCGGCCTCCTTTGCCGCCGACCTGGCCGATTGGCATTGGGATGCCGGCCTTGGTCGGGTAGTGCCCTTGGGTTCGCAATTATTGCTGACCAATAGCGAGACCCCCGCCGACGCCTTTGCCCTGGCCTGGCTGGCCCAGCCTCTCCCGGCGGCGGGAGATTACCAGCTCTCTCTGCGCGTGGCCTTTCCCTCGGCCACGGCCTATGGCACGACGGTGGGCGTGGGATCGCATCCTTATGATGGCCAGCGAACGTTGGCGGGCTCCCATGATCGGTATGGGTTGGAGAATATCCTGCGCATTCACCAAAGCACCGCCCACTTTCGCATCGATCTGCTGGGCCAGACCTATTGGCATGGCCAGCCAAGGGACTCGACGCCCCACCACGTGACCCTCGACGTCCGTGAGACGCCCTATGGCCCCATCGCCTACACCCTTGCGGTGGACGGTGTCGAGGTGGGGCGCGCCGTCTCCTATTGGCGACCGCAGAGCCTCTATGCTGGCAACCCGGTCGTCATGTGGCATAGCGGCTACTGGACCGAGGTGCGGCTGGATGAGGTCTCGCTGCTAAGCTGTATAAACTATTCGCATGCGTATCTACCCTTGGCGTTGCGCGATTACGGCGTTGTGCCCACCTTTACTCCTATCGTGCCCACGGTTCCACCGGACACGGCAACACCGACGAATACAGCAACGCTGACAGTCATGCCAAGCCTCACGCCCTCTATGACGGCAACGGCAACGGCTACACCGACCGTGACGCTGATGCCGTCGGTGACGCCGGGGGCCAATCTGGAGCAGGACGTGACGCAGGGCGTCACGCAGGGCGTCACGCCCGACGTCACGCTGGTGCCATACGATCGGGAGGATCGGTCGCGCGCGCCATCCGAGGAGAGCATTCCTTCCGCGACGCCCGCGGGAGACGCCTCGCTTCCCTGATGGGAGCGGCGAGGATCAGACGTCGGCGATCTGTTGTAGGTAGGCGTGGGCCTCGTCTGTTGTACGGATGAGGCCCTGCACCTGAGCCTCGCGCAGGCGCTCGATCAGCGCACCGATACGAGGCCCTGGAGCCAGGCTCAGGGCGTGCATGATCTCACCCCCGGATAGCAAGGGTGGGGGGTCAACCCACTCCTCGTGGCGGCGAAACCATGCTTCTAGGAGTTGCACCACGATGGCGAGATGGTGCGTCGGGCCGGATGCGGCATCTTGCGCCAGCCGGAGGAGGGCGCCGTCAATGCCAGCGACACCCGCTTCACGGCAGTAGCGATAGATCACCAAGCGCACGCTCGCCGTTGATGCCTGTGCGGCGGGGATATCGGCCAGCATGGGCCACAGGTCCAGAGTGGCGCGCACCACGCCCTCCAGATGGCGCACCTCACGCGTGCCAAGGCGTAGGCGCCGGCCCAGTCTGCCGGCTATGGCCCATGGCGCCTCGGGGCCGGGTGGCGGCGTCGAGACCAACAGGGCGGCCAGTTTGGTGGACCACCAGCGCGGTCGTTGATGGCAGATCTCCTCGCGCCAGTGGGCCAGCAGATCAAAGAGGTAAGGCTCAAGGGCGGCGACGACGGCAGCCACTTCCCCGGTTTGGTCGGGCTCCTGGCGAAGCAGCGGCCCAAAGCATGCCTCCCACATTCGCAACGTGTCCATCCCTCCACCATCGCCCTGCATCAGCGCGGGGACCTCCGGCATGACCATGTCCCAGATGCCAAGACCAGCGCCGTAGGCCAGGGCATCGGCGGCGGCATCGATGGCCAGGATCTGCAACAACTCGTCGCGCAGGCGCTCGGCGGATATTCGCGCGTCGTCGCCCCAGGATAGCTGCGGCAGGGCGGCGATCATGAGGGCTTTTGTCTCGTGGGTGACAGAAAAGCCCAATGCGCCTCGTAGACGGATGACGCGCAGGATGCGCAGAGGATCATCCTGGAAAGCAAGCGGTGAGGCGGCTCTGAGCAGGCCGGCGCGCAGATCGGCCTCACCGCCGAGGGGGTCCAGCAGAGGGCCTATGCCCAGCGACAAGTGCCGGGCACCTTCTGAGGTGCCCGGCACTTTGGTACCCGGCACCTGAATAAGCCGCCAGGCCATGGCGTTGATGGTCAGATCGCGGGCGCGCAGGTCGGCCTCGATATCGCTGGTGGGGGGATGCTGACTCCACTGCCCGTCGGCGCGCAACGCGGCCACGTCAATATGCCGATGCTCACCGCCGCTGTCGAGCACCACGCGGGCGACGTCTCGTTCGGCATCCAGCGGCACATAGGCGCCGCCCAGGGCGTCGGCGAGGCGACGAGCCAGGGCCATGGCGTTGTGCATGCCAGGCGCGCCGCCGACGGCCAGGTCCAGATCGCAGCTTGGGCGGCCGAGGAGGGCGTCGCGGACGGTGCCGCCAACAATATACACAGGGGCGTCTGCGCAGCCTGCGTCATCCACGGCAGCGATGGCCCGGCGCCACCAGGGATTCTCGCTCAGCCAGCGGCGAGCAACCGATTCGTCGCCAAGGGAGCCGCTCACGTTTCTGGCAAATCGGACCAGTGCAGGGCGAGGTGCTGAAGCAAGAGCACGGTCTTGCCATCGACGATCTCACCGCGCCGCATGGCGGCGAGGGCATCATCCAGATCCCAGGAGGCGATGGCGATATCCTCGCCAGGGTCCACGCCGCCGCCCGTGCTCTCGCGCATGGTGGATGAGATGGGCGCTATGTAGAGATACATCCGCTCCGATGTGCCCCCAGGGCTGGGGTAAATGGTGGCCACGTGGATCAGCGCGCCCAACGCATAGCCGGCCTCCTCCAGCGCTTCGCGCCGCGCCACGGCCTCGGGGGGCTCGGGCGCGAACGCGCCAGCCTCTTGGGCTCCGGCAATGGTCTCCCATAGCCAGGCCTGTTGTGGGTCGCGGACGTGCACCGGATAGCGGAACTGGCGGATCAATACCACCTGCCGCCGCGCCTTGTCGTAGGGCAAGACGCCCACCGAATCGCCCCGCTCGAACACCAGACGCACCTGGGGGCTGGAGAGGGTGCCATCCCATTGCTCGTAGCGCACGATGGCGCGATCGACCTGGAAAATGTCGTCTAAAATGCGTTCCTGCGCATCGACGATGACGCGCCTCGGCTGGTAGTGGCGTTCGGCCCAACGCGGCGTCGTGGGCATGGGGCTAGCGCTCAGCCTGGAGCTTTTCCGCGGCTTCAAAGCCCGCGGCCAGAGCCTGGAGGTTGATCTCCTGAGTGCCACGGGGGGCGCGAGCGGCGACGGCGCGCTCCAGCGCCTCGCGAGAGACGATGCCCGAGAGCCCGGCCAGGATGCCCAGCCCGACGATGTTGGCGGTGATGCGCCGTCCCGTAGTGTCCTCGGCGATCTGGGTGATGGGCACCCGATGCGCCCGACTGGTGGGCACGCGACGCACGTGCACCGAGTCGACGATAAAGAGCCCGTCGCGTTTGAGATCGTGATAGTACTTGTCGCACGCCTCCTGGCTCATGGTCAACAGGGCGTCGGCGGCGATGACCTTGGGATAGTCGATCTCGTCGGTGTCGATGACGACCTCGGCCTTGCTGGCACCGCCTCGCGCCTCGGGGCCGTAGGATTGGGTCTGGCAGGCATTCTTGCCGTCATAGAGGACGGCGGCCTCGGCCAGGATCAGGCCGGCTAGAATGAGCCCCTGGCCGCCAGAGCCGGCCAGGCGGATTTCAAAACGCTCGCCCATGTGGCGTCACACCTCCTCACGCACGCGACGTTTTTGGGCCGATGCCAATCTGGCGTCACGCTCAGGCTGTGCGGCGGCTACGTTGGATCCTGCAGCGGCCTGGGCGTCCTCGATGATCTTGGCATATTCGGCGGTGTACTCGGGCAGATCGTGGTCGGCGAGTACGCCACGGATGATCTTGTTCTTCTTCTCGGCGTCTTCTAGCTTGGCCGCAGCAGCCAGGGATACGCTGTTCTCCTGGAGGCTGCGCATCATGTCCACCGGCGAGCCAGTGCGATTGAGCTTGCCAAAGGTAGTATGGCAATAGCTCATCGCCTCGATGACGGCAAAGCCTGCCTTGCGCATCCCCCGCTCGATCAGACGCTCGAGCTCGCGGGCGTGATAGACGGTGCTTCGGGCCACATACGAGGCCCCGGCGGCCATGGCCAGATCGCAGGTGGAAAAGGGGCGCTCGATGTTGCGAAAGGGGGCAGTGGTGGCCAGGGCGCCCTGGGGGGTTGTTGGCGAGTATTGTCCGCCGGTCATGCCATAGATGTTGTTGTTGATGACGATGGCGGTGAGGTCGATATTGCGGCGGGCAGCGTGGATAAAGTGGTTGCCGCCGATGGCCAATGCGTCGCCGTCGCCCATGACCACCAACACGTGCATGCCGGGACGCGCCATCTTGAGCCCTGTGGCAAACGCCAAGGCTCGACCATGGGTGGTGTGCATGGTGTTGAAATCGACATACACCGACATGCGCCCGCTGCACCCGATGCCCGAGATCATGGCCACGTCGTCTTTGGAGATGTGCAGATGATCGATGGCGCGGATGATAGAGCCCAACACAATGCCGATACCGCATCCGGCGCACCATACGCCGGGGAACTTTTTCTTGTGGCGCAGATATTCATAGATTTCGGGTTCTTCACGTTTCATCTCAGGCTACCTCGATCGCTTCCAGGATCTGGCGCGGCGCAATAAGCTCCCCATCGACGCGATTCACCCGGCGGACCTTGGCCCGGCCAAGCACGCGCTCGATCTCCAGGGCCAGTTGCCCCAGGTTCATCTCGGGCACGATGACGCGATGGGCGCCGGCAGCGAGTTCTTCGATTAATGCTTCGTGAAAGGGCCAGATCGTCTTGAGGGTGATCAACCCCACCTTGTAGCGTCGGCGTCGCGCCAGTTGGACGGCGTGCACCGCCGAGCGCGCCGTGGAACCATAGGCGATGACGATGGTGCGGGCATCCTCGATGCCATCCTCGTCGTACATAAAGATGCGATCCAGGTTGTCGTTGATCTTGGCAAAGACGCGTTGCCACCAGGGCTCGATCTCGTCCTGCCGATAGGTGGGAAACCCAGCCTGGTCATGGAGTAGCCCGGTGATGTGATAGCGGAACCCTTCGCCAAAGCTCACCAGCGGCGGCACCGCGCGGGTCTCGTCATAGGGGAAATACCACTCGGGCGGGACGTCGGTGGTCATGCGGTCCACGACCTCGATATCGCCATAGCGATCGGGGTCAAAGGCCTCGCGCATGTGGCCGATGACCTCGTCCATGAGCAGGATGACCGGCGTGCGATAGTCCTCCGACAAGTTGAACGCCTCGATGGTCAGCGTATAGGTCTCGGCCACGGAGGTTGGACAGAGCGCGATGATGGGATGATCGCCGTGGGTGCCCCATCGCGCCTGCATCACATCCCCTTGCGAGGGCGCGGTAGGTAGGCCGGTGCTGGGGCCGCCCCGTTGCACATCCACGATCACGCACGGTATCTCGGCGGCTGCCGCATAGCCCAGATTCTCTTGCATCAGGGAAAAGCCCGGCCCGCTGGTGGCGGTCATGGCCTTCAGCCCGCCCACAGAGGCGCCGATGACGGCGGCCAGCGAGGCGATCTCATCCTCCATCTGGATGAACCTGCCGCCAACGACGGGCAGACGTCGAGAGAGCAACTCGGCGATCTCGGAGGAAGGGGTGATAGGATAGCCGCCAAAGAAGCGACATCCGGCCCTCAACGCTCCTTCGACACAGGCTGCGTTGCCCTGCATCAATGTAACGGTCATTTGCCCACCTGCCCCTTGGAGTCGTTTACCTTTTCCACAACGATGGCAAAATCAGGACAGTGCGTCACACACCACTGACAGGCGACGCAGCGCTCGGGGTGAGCGACAATGGGGGCGCTCAGAAGGGCGTTCTCGGCATCCTCGGTAAACACTCCTTTTGGGCAAAAGGCGATGCACAGACCACATCCCTTGCACCATTTGCCATACAAGCGGATGTTGTAACGCTGACCTCTTTGGATATCGCGGTCTTGGACCGCTGGTGGTGCCTCTTGCAGTACCGTCTCTACAGCCACGGGGGACCTCCTTGTCCAAACTTGCAGCTATACCAGACTCAGCGCAAAGGGCCAGAACCTGCGTCTGCCCATGAACTCGCTGGCCTGGCCCCAGACCATGGATGAGGCTCCTTAATCGTTCGCCATCGAGCGACGGAGCAGTATGCTTATATGCTAACCCTCTCGCGCCGTACTGTCAACTGCGGCTGCCGGGAGCGGGCGTCGGGCCCGACGCGAGCGCCAGCTCGGCAGCGCTGTCATACAACATCACATCGACCATCGAGATGATCGAGCAGGTCGGTAACACGATGCAGGATCATGTCGGGCGC
>SKLG01000422.1 GCA_007123335.1 Anaerolineae bacterium
AAATCATCCCTGCTGACGACATCTCCTCGCCGTTCAGCAAGGCATTGGACGAGCTTGAACTCTAGGCCGGTCAGATCAGCGATCTCGCAACCATCCACGGTGACGATCTGTCGGCCCGGATCCACTTGCACCCGATTGCCGGCAAAGGGCTTTATCTGCCGCACATAGTCCAAAAAGAGCGAAGAAAAGACATTGCCTCTGGCAGCCCATGCTCCGCCAATGAGCCCCTTCAGGGTCAAGTTGCGCATCGCCTCTCTCGACTGAGACCCAACAGCTAACCCGGAAGCTATGCGGTCGAGGGTGCGGCGTTCTTGGGCAGTGAGACTGCGCCAGATCGCTGCGCATTCGCTATGGACGCCGCGGTTGACCAGGTAATCAGGGGATTCGTTCATCGATGCATCATTGGCCACGCGAAATACAGCCCGCAGCAGGCCAGGATGCCCGCCACTGATGCGGACAACCTCCTCGGCACGATTGGAAGACAAGGATGTCCCATAGCGCGCTTGCAGACGATGGAGCATGAACTCGGCATCGTCACGGTTGTAGGGACCCATCCACAACGTGTTCATGGCGATCAGATCGCCCAGGGCCTCTGTGTCCGCCGGATCTGCAGAAAAGAACTCTAGCGGTCTGCGGGTGGCCAGTACGTACATGACACGGTACTTGTGATCGTCACGGAGAGCGCGCAGCCCGGCGTAGGCCGAGGCGTTCAAGTCAGGAGCCAGACTGTCCAGCTCATCAAGGAAAAAGACCGGCCGGTAGCCAAGCTGCCCACACAGCAAGGCCAAGGCCCGGTCCAGGTAGCGTAGGGCGAGAAAACGCGTTTCGCGCTGAGTAGCTCGCTTGTGCAGATCATCGATCTGTCCGCTGATCTTTTCATCGATGCCACGTTCTGTCAGCGCCACGACCAATTGATGCAGGAACAACTCCCACAGTCCCCAACTAGAGCGCCGTAGCGCTTTGTTGGCGTCGACATAGATCGGCAGGAACTCTTGGGCATCGCTCCCCAAATAGTGCTCACGGACATCATCGCGAGCCAAGAAGCGGAGCAGATTGGACTTGCCTACGCTACCTATGCCGACAAGCGCGCAGGATTCACCAGCCGCTACCAAGTCTAGCACCTGTTGGGCCAACTCGCGGCGGAACGTCAATGGCAGATCGAGCTTGGGGATGGGGCACATGCGAGTCCTCCCTACACTTGTCTCCACATGGTTGATGACGCTATCATTCGGCCAGCCAACCCGTGTCCGTTGTGGATGGCGGCCACACGTCCCCTGGGACCATCGAAAGGCGCTTGCACAGTGCAGCGCCCAAGAGTAGCGCGCGCTCTCGTTGCGGTGAGTCCTCTCTCACCAGACACGCCACAAAGACCGCGTCAAACAAGAGCGCCCAATAATACTCACGAGCGTCGTCGCAGCCGGTGACATCGTTGGCGATCTTGCGCAAGCCCATCACTACACTACGAGCCTTTTCACCGTCAATGCCCAAAACGGGTTGGCAATCTTGCGAATGGGTCTCGGGATTTAGGGCTTCAGGCCTCAGCAACATCTTTAGTAGCTCCAGGAGTTGATAGAGTGGAGCCGAATCAGATGTCTGACCTGCTGGGAAGGCCAGGCGAGTAAGGATGTCCACCTCTAGCTCCGCAAAATCGCGCAATATGTGCCCTGGCCCGGTGCGCTCAAAGTCGATGGCCCAGGCGTGAACGCCATCGACAAAGAGGTTATCTGCGTGCAAATCACCGTGGGTTATCGCTTCATACCACTCGGACGGACTTTTGTTGATATGGCTCTGCACCCAGGAGATAGGATTGATCAAGGGATGGGCAAACCCGGGAAGTCTGATCCGGCACGTGTCGGGAAACGCTTCCAATTTGTCAGCGAGAGCCAGATCGCGGTTATAAGCATCAAAGAGACATCCTTTTTGCATCCTGGGCTTTGAATAGTGAATCACGCCCCAAACTGCCCTAAAGAAATAATCCAAAGGTTGCAAGATCGTCTCCGCCTTCTGCATACTGCGGTAGAACTGCCTAAAGGGATGCGACCCAGCAGCCTGAGCAGATACGTTACCAATGAAAGCATAGGTTGCGCCACCCAGCTCCCAAGAGAGTATATGCTCCTTTAACTGAGCATAGAAACGCCCACCCAACTTGTCCTCAACGTAATCTCGATAGTTCCTCGCTTCCTTGTACATATCTGCTACGGGCGCGAACTTGACCACGACGGAAACGCCGCCCTGGGGATGCCCCATCGCGACAAAGGAATGGCCACGGGATACGCTTTGGAGGTCGGTCTCTTGGCCGCTGAGCATGGTCAAAGATAGGCGGGTTACCTCGGGAAAGAGCTGCCGCAGCACATCCTGGACGCACTCACAGGGAGGTCGCATACTCTCGTCCAAAAGCACACGGACGATGGTCGTTGCGTCAAAGTCATGCGGGAATTGTGGCATAAAGCCGCAAAAGCCGGCACAGTGCGAATGGAGGCCGTCACGAATAGCTTTTAACAGATGCTCTGGAGGTTCGCTCTTGGAAAAATAGTCCACACCATACTCGTCACGGAGTCTACGCGTGAGTTCAATGTCCAGATGAGCAGAGTATATGATACAACATGCTGGCCCAAGCGAGTCAAGCAACTCCAGTCCCATCCGATCAGAGGGATCATCGATGAGAGCCAGATCGATCACGGCGACGTGTGGCCGAAACGCCTTGGCTTTCTTCTTTGCCTCGGTGACAAGTCTCTGGCCACGACCGATCACACCCTCCGCCATGCAATCCGTACCATCAAGCATCGCCTGAATGTCTTCTAGCACCCTGGGATCATCGTCGATCACCAGCACACGGCCTGATTTGGGGATCCTCATCTCCGTCCCTCCTGCCCATATCCGCTTCTTTGCGAGGGTCTAGGCCACTGGGATAGTGAAGGCGAAACAGGCGCCTTCGCCCAGGCGATTCCTCTCCAGCCAGATCTTGCCCCCATGCTGACGCACAATGAGATCGGCGATCAACAGCCCCCGCCCTCGGCCAGGCTTTCCCGAAATCGGCTGATCGAAGAGCAGGCTCTCCATCTCCTTCGGCACCCCCGCCCCATTATCCTCTACCTCGATCTGGCAGAAACGGTACTTGACGTTCATGCGCACGCTGATGCGCGTCGGCCGGCCGGCGGGCCGATCCGCCTCTGCCGCGTTCCAGAGAAGATGGGGCAACACGCGACGCAGCCACTGCTCATGCATGACGACACACGCGTCCACAGGATCGCGCCCGAAGGATATCTCGATATCAGGGTATCTGGCGTACATCTGCTCTATCATCTGCTCAATGATCGACCGTACCCATGTGCAGTGTTTGGGAGCCTCACCCGGATAGAGGATCGTCACCTCCTCAGGCAGTTCCACCACACTCATACTTGCTGCCGCCTGGTCGATAGCGTCAAGGCGACGCAGCACTTCTTCGTCAAAATGGTGCTGGTGTCGCAATAGATATACCGACCGGCGTATTGCACCAACCTCGCGATTCACTTTGTGGGCCATATCTGCGCCCCAGGCCCCCAGGATGGCGATCGAGTTGGCCCGTACGAGTTCCCTTCGATGATCGGCCAGACGCAGCGCAAGAGTAGCCAGCTCGGCGAGGCCATACAGCGCTTTCACATCCGATTCATCAAAGGCCGCGGGCTGATCGCTCTCGATGGAGAGCACACCGAGTTGATTCTGGCCATCCATAAGCGGTAGGTCGAGCTCGGACTGGGTGCGAGCGTCCGACTGTCTATAGTCGGGGTCCGTGTTCACGTCGGGCACAAGCTGATGGACGCGGGCATGGATAGCGCGTCCTGCAACGCCAATGCGATGTTCAGGATCGCCCCCTTGCCTCACCGACCACCTCACGCCTCGTTCGACCCGAAGACTGGGAGTATCTTGGTCTGGATAGATGCTCACCGTCTCAAGCTCCTCGGTGATGGGGTCATATAGGCTCAGCCCCACAAAAGATATGGGGTCCGACACCTTTTTCACCACAAGAGCCACGATCTCATCGAGGACTCCTTGTAGATCCTTGGTGAACCCACGCATGATCGCGCGTGAAGCCTCGGATAACGCTTCAGCCTCTGAGGCCCGGCGGCGCTCGGCCTGGTACAGACGCGCGTTCTTGATGGCCACGCTCACATGGCTGGCAAACACCTCCGCAAGCCGGCCCTCGTAGGGGCTGAACTCGCGAATGGTGTCTTTGCTATAGATGGCCAGCACGCCAATGACGTCGCCAGCCGACAAGAGAGGGGCAAGGAGCACCGACCGCAGATTCTCTGCCTCTACCAACTCCTGTAGGGCCCACGGTTCCTGGGTCAGATCGCGCACGTATCCGTAACGCTCGCCCTGTCGCACCGAGTCCAGAATCATCTGCATGATCTGGGCCGACACCAGTCGCTGGCTTGTGTATTGGCGGCCCAGGCCACAGCTACCCCGAATCTGATATCTTGTATCCTCGCCCTCCCTGAGAAAAAGAGCGACGGCATCCGCGGCAAAAGCCTTGGCCGCCTGTTGCGCGATCTGCGGAAGCATGACGTCCATATCCATGGTCTCGGTGATCGCGTTCAGGCTCATCGTCATAGCTTCGAGCTGCCGAGCATGGCGTTCGCCCATTCGGGCGCCAATAGCCACGAGCTCGACAAGACTATCAAGGGCCATCTTATCCGTGTTCAAATAGAACCGTCCAGGTTTCGGAGGCCGATCGATGGGATCATAGATGATAATAAGCCGTTGTGTCTCGCCGATATCGACAGAGCTCAGCAGGGCGCGTCCTGCAACCAGAGGTTCAAGCCCTGGTATGATCTGGCCAAACTCCTGCTCGGGTCGCTCCAAAACCCTTGGTTCTCTGCTGGTCAGCACACGTTGGAACTCTTGGGTCGACACAATCACGTCCCCATAGGCCAGACGATCATCCCCGTGTGTAAACGTCACGACGAGAGAGGTATCCGATGCATGAGATCCCTGTACCTGGCAAGCCACCAGCGCACACGTGCTGCCCATGATCCGCACCAGATCCGGGAGAAAGAGTGCCAATATCGACTCTATATCCCTTCCCTCGGTCAACTGCGTTCTCTGGGCTTGTCTTACGAAGCGAGACATGGCGCGAGTCAGCGCATAGTAGTCGCCGGCATCCCGCTGTTCATCGGCTTCCCACAGAAGGCGAGTGGGATCACGCTGGGGCGGTCGTGGCTCGCCTGATCGCATCGCTCAACTCCTCGGGGTCAAAGGGCTTGTCAAAGTGGTCGATCACACCAAGCTTGTCCTTTAGCTCATCCTTTAGGGGATCGCTGGCCAGCGCAGAGAATGCGATGACGGGCACATTAGGATAGGTGCCCAAATCCTCACTCTGCACATACTCCCCCCGGCGAATCCGGCGCAACAGTTCTATGCCGGTGAAGTAATAGTCAATTCCTTCAAACTGGACGTTATCGATCTCCTCACACGTCTCGTGATTCCAGCTCTTGGGCGCGATCATCAGATCGAGCAGAATAAGGTCAAACCGTTCCATGCTCAAACGTTGCGGAATGTCCTTTGCCGCCGAGAGCACGACATCCCAGTCGCAATGTGTTTCCAGATATCTTTTGACCGATACCAAATCCTGGTTGTCGTCAAAGATCAGCACCTTGGTCATCGATCTCCTCCTTAGCCATGCACCGGCAGCGTGACAACAAAGACCACCCGTGCACGGGAACGCTCTCTGTCCCCAACCTGAGAGCAGCGAAAGTCGAGATCGCCTCCGTGGGCGCGCACGATCTCCCGAGCCTCCCACAACCCGATCCCTGTGCCCATAATCCTGGCTGTCTTGGCCGCTTTTCCCCGGCCTCCTTTTCGAAAGAGGGCTGCACGATCCTCTTCATCGATGGGCAGCCCCAGGTCCTCTACCTCGATCCTGGCCAGCCCCAGCCGGCCCGTCCTCTGCCCTGGAGCGGCGAAATCCCAGGCGCCACGGACGATGATCTGTGTTCCCGTAGCCGAGTACTTGACGGCGTTCTCCAAGAGATTGCCCAGAGCGATACTCAGACGGCCCAAATCCACATAAGCCATGGGCAGGTCTTCTACCGAGGGATCGATGACGATGCGGCGCCCATCCTCCTCGGCCCGCTCGGTGAACCCGGCCGCACAGTTACTCACCAGAACCGCCAGGGGATAGCGGTCAGGTTTCAACTCTTTTTCAAGAATCCGGCTCTCGATCTCGATGTGCGCCAACGACTCTCTCAACAACGTCTCATTGGCCTGGTCACGGAGGCTCAGGGCACGCTGCTTGATGTCCTTCGCCAGGTTGGCCGTCCGACGTAAGCGTTGGTCGCTGCCATCCTCTCGACACAGGCTCTCGATCCAGGCGCTGTTCATGGTAAGGGGAATCAGCCCCGTTTTCATCTGGTGAACGGTGAGCCTGGCTCTTGTCTCCCATGTAGTGCTCTTTTCTCGCAAGTAGAGCGACTCGAGGACACCCAGGGCATAATCGCCGAGAATAGTGGCCGTCTCGGCCAGAAAGCGATACTCATCATCCATCCGCACCAGCTCGGCAAAAGGCCCCAGCACGAGCAATCCGCGATAGTGGCTACCCTGGCAGAGAGGCACAAAATGGGCAGCGTTGGCCAACGCCTCTCGGTTCTGTCCACGGATCCCTTCGAACAATCT
>SKLG01000567.1 GCA_007123335.1 Anaerolineae bacterium
GGGGGCGATGCTCATCGCGCGGCCGCTGGGCGCCTGGGTGCAACGCCATGTCACCACCACCCCCGACCTCTCGGATGTGCTCGCCATCGGCGAGATCCGCCGTGAGGAGCGGGGCGGGGTCGTCAGCCACCATGTGGCCATCGTTCGCGAGCGGGACGCCCTCCCTGTGGCGCTGAGGAGGCCGTCTTGAGCGCACAGCGTGACGCACAGCGTGACGCTGTGCGCGGCATGTTCTATGTCTTTCACGGCGATCAAGAGTTTCTGCGCGCCGAGGACGTGGCCAGGCTCAAGGCGCAGGTTCTCCAGGACGGCATGGGCGATCTGAACATCACCACCCTCGACGGGCGCACGGTGTCCATCGCGGAGGTCATCCACGTGGCCAGCACCGTGCCCTTTATGACCGATCGACGGCTGATCGTCGTCGAGAACCTGTTGCAGCGCCTGGAGGGCCGGTCGCGCAGGGGCCGCTCGCGGGCCAAGAGCAAGGGGCCAGAGGAGGAGGAGGGTGCTCCGGCCCTCGATGCCGGCCCGCTGGTCGATTACGTGGCCGAGCTGCCGCCCTTTACGCGGCTGCTCTTTGTCGAGGATCAGGCGCTCAAGGCCAGCAACCCGCTGCTCAAGCGCGCCGAGGAACTGCCCAACGGCTATGTGCGCACCTTCAAGGCGCCGGCCGCCGGCGAGCTGCCGGCGTGGATCAGCCGGCGGGCCAGGGACAAGGGCGCCGACATCGAGCGCACCGCCGCCAGCTTGTTGGCCTCCTTTGTGGGCGACAATCTGCGCGCCCTCGATCTAGAGCTGGAAAAGCTCTCCGCCTATGTGAACGGCGAGCGCGCCATCGGTGTCGAGGATGTGCGCGCGCTGGTCAGCGCCGTGCAAGAGACCAACATCTTTGAATTGGTGGACCTGCTTGGGCTGCGGCAGGGCAAGCGGGCGCTGGATCAACTGCGGGCGCTGTTGGCCGGGGGCGCCAACGAGCTTTACCTGCTGGCCATGATCTCGCGCCAGATGCGGCTGATCATCTCGGTGAAAGAGCTGGCCGGGGCGGGGCTTGAGCCCGCCGCCATCCGCCGCGAGTGCAAGATATCGCACCAGTTCATCGTCGACAAGCTCTTGCGTCAGGCCGAGCAGTTTGGCATGGCCGAGCTCGAGGCCGCCATGCGCCGCCTGGTCGAGATCGACGAGGCCATCAAGACGGGCCGCATCGATGGCGGCATGGCGCTAGAGATGCTGACGCTGGAAATCTGCACCCGCGCCGCTCCAACGCCTCACCAATCCAAGAGCGTCTCGCGCACCCGCTGAGCGAGCCGCACCTCCGAGTCGTCGCCGCTGGCCAGATCCAGGTAGAGCTGTAGCGGGTGGACGACGTACAATCCGTTCAACGCCTCCATCCCCCATAACAGTGAGTCGTCATAGGGTTGAAAGCAAAAGACATAGGTGGATCCCTGCTCCGCGTTCAGATGGAGGATGTCCACCAATTCGTCCACGCCATCCTTCCAATAGAGGGCGACGTAGGCGGTCCTCTGCCGCATATTGGGCAGCCGCACCTGTGCGGCCGACCAGAGGGTGAGGGCGTAGCGGTGGCGCAGATGGGCGCGCTCCTCGATCAGGATGCGCTGAATCTCCTCGGGGGAGAGGGCGGAGCGATAGGTGGCCAGGGCGTTGTTGCGCAGGTCATAGCTTTGCGACCAGGCCTCCAACAGCCGACGGGGATCAAAGAGGTCCAGGCCCGATCGCTCCTTGGTCACCGCGCCCATCTCGGCCAGCGCACTGGTGACGGTGCTGGTCAGGCCGAGGCTGACCTCGGCGGCGCGGCCCAGTTGGCGCATGGTCCAATGCTTCTTGGGCTGTAACAGCAGGCGGCGCACCACGCGCTCGCCCTTGCCCTGAAAGGGGGAGCGAAAGGATTGGCGAGGGGGCGCTTTCTTGGTCCGTCCGCCGAGCTGCACATAGACGTTGGGCGTCTCCAGATAGGCGTTGCCGTTGAGATCGAGGTAGCCGATGCCTCGATCCTGCAAGAGATGCCGCGCCTGAGGGTCCACCATCGGGGCCACCACGACCAGCGTGCGCGGGACGCCGTCAGGGGACGTGGGCGCTGCCGACCCATGGCCTGGCAAGGGCATCGCTTCTCGTTGCTCGATCCAGGCCCGGACGGGGTCCAGCGCCCCATCAGACAAGATGGCACAGTCCATCTCCATCTCGGTGGCTGCACGCCCGACGGCCACCCTCAAGGTAAAGCGAACGCCGGCCTGTCCCCTGGCGGGAAACCGCCGCATGGCGCGAAAGGCCAGTTGAGGATACAGATCCTCAAACCGCCGCAACAAGAGCGTCTGGACATCCGCTGGCCGCACGGCACACACCTCTCGCTGGATAGACGCCCGCTTGGCGTCACGCTTGGCGTCACGCTTGGCGTCACGCTTGGCGGGCGTCGATGGTCGTCCTCATCAACACACTGGTGATAACCCCATCACGCGCCCGACGACACGCTTCCCGATGCAGATTCGGCGAGGCCGAGGAGCCGCTGCGCGTTCTCCTGGTAGACGCGGCGCAAAACCTCATCGGGCAAGTAGACGCCATAGATCCGCCAACGCCCTTGGGGCGGGATGTCGGCCCCCGGCGAATAGTTGAAATACTCGTCGGCGGTCTCCAGGAAGCGAAAATGGGTCTGGTACATCTCCAGGCGCGGCGTGCTGTCGGTGCCAAAGAGGATGCGATCGGCATACTTGAGGAACCAGCTCCGCGCGCTGTAGGGGGCGCGACCCAGCTCGGCGATGCGCGCCGAGATGTCGGTGTAGAGGTTGGGGTAGGCGTCCATCATGCGGGATACAAAGCCCAGGTTCTCCGGATAGCAGCCCACATGGGCGGTGATAAAGTTGGTCCGCGGATGGGCCTCGATGAGCCGATAGAGCGCGTCGAGGAGCGCCTCAAAGGAGGGGAACTCGGGGCCATAAAAGTGCCATTCGGGGCGGCGATGCAGCTCGTCCCAGCGCTCGTTATAGCGATCGAGAGGCCGGAAAAAGGCCACCGGATCGGCAGAGTGGATCAACACCGGCAGGCCAAGCTCCCCCGCCTGATCCCACAGCGCAGAGATGCGCTCGTCGTCGGGCATGACCAGCTTGTCCTGCTCATCGCGCACGCGCAGCCCCAGATCCTTGAATATCTTGAGCCCACGCGCCCCGGCGGCGGCGTCGGCCCGCAGCGCCTTGAGCGCTCGATCCAACCATGCGGCGCTGCCAACGCCCTCCCAATCCACGTTGCAAAAGGTGTAAAAGCGGTCGGGGTAGGCCAGGTCCAGGCCCTCCAGATTGCGCCTCAATTCGTCGCCCGTGCCGCCGCTGAGGTTGACGATGCCCTGCATGTTCAGCAGATCCATCTCGCGCACGAGCTGGTCGAGATCGGCGCCACGCTCCCGCACGCGATCGATGGGCAGATGGTTGTGGGCGTCGATGGACCGGATCTTGCTTCGGGGCACGGGGTGCTCCGGCACCACCAGTTCCGAGTGCGGCGTCAAGTCGGCTGCGAGTAGCTGCTCACCCATGAGACTCTCCTTCTTGTTGATCCTGGTAGGCGCCATTCTGGCTGCGCGAAACGGTACGCTATCGGATGGCGTCGAGAGCCCGCTTTTACCGCTCGATGGTCAGAGGCCCCAGCGGGATGGCCTCGCCCAAGGGACGGCCATATTCATCGACATACAGGCTGAGATTGCCATCGGCCACACGCGACAGGCCGACGAGGAAACGGTATTCCCCGGTCGACAGATCGGCGGGGATGGGCAACACGCACCACTGTTTGAGCAGATAGCCGGGCTGCCAGTAGCGCTCGGCGAGGCCGAGGCCGCCGCAGTGGGCCCTGATGGCGCCCTCGGCATCCACCAGATAGACGAACAGGCGATGCCCCTCGGCGTTGCGCCCCACCTCATAGATATCGGCGGGGATGTCGCTAAAGGTCCAGTAGGTGGCCAGCGGCGCCAATGTCCCCGTTGACGATGTGGCGAGGAACGTCGGCCCCAACGTCATATGCGACGGCCAGTCATAGCCCACCAGGCGCAACCCGGCGTCGAGGGCCCACAGCCCCCGGGTGGGGATGAGCTCCAGGACACGCTCCACGTCACGTGCTTCCACCCGCTGCAACCGGACGACGCTATCCTCCCGCAAGAGGGCTGGCGACGATTCTGCGGGGTCTTGGGCGGGCAACGCCCTGTCGGGGAAGCGCACCTCGCCCACGTTCTGCGCGCCGAACTGTCGCAGCGTGTTCTCCACCAGAGGCGAGGGGTTCAGCAGCAGGTAATAGCCGGTGCGGCCGGCCGGGAGGAACATCGCCGGGTGGTCTCCGTCGCGAAAGAACACCAGGCGCACCTGATCGGCCAGGAGGTAATCGAGCACCATGGGCTGCTCGTCCTGCGTCGGGTCGTCGCCCTCGGCATAGACCCATATTTCGCCGGCGCCGGGCTGGTCCAGGGCGACGCGGCGCACCAGATTGGCCGTGCGCCGCCAATAACGGTAGGGGATGCCATATCCGGCGCTGACATCATGCTCGCCCACAAAGCCGTGGAGGTAGGTGGTCTGGTAGGCGCCCCAGAGGATCAGCACGAGGCACAACGCCATCACCAATAGCCGCCACATCGGCGCCCACCAATGGCGGGCCAGGGTCGAGCGTTCGAAAAAGAGGAGCAGGCGATCCAGCATGATGGCCAGGGCCACGAAACCTGCCGGCAGGAACACCGCCACAGCCGCCGGGCTCACGCCCTGAGCGTCGGTGACACCGGCGAGGAAAAAGGGCGCCAGTAGCGGCAGCCACAGCCAGAGGGCCAGCACCGCGTATTTGTAGCTGTCCTGGCGCTCGCGCCACCGCGACCAGGCACGCACGGCGAGGACGCTGACGGTAGGGATCGACAGAATGATGAGCCAGCCCTGGAGCCAGTTCAGCGCGTTGGGCGCGCCATGCAGGAGGAGGGCGACGACGCTGGACTCGGTATCCCCCGCCGCGTCGCCGAGGAGAAACGCCTCGGTCGAGGGAGCCACGAGCGCCTCGAGCCCCTGGCCCGAGAGGGCGGCCACCAGGGCGCGCAGCGTCTGGGTGTGCCGTTGCAGCTCGCCCGCGTCGCGCACCATCTCGCGGGCCAGGAGGCGCAGATCGATCAGGCGGTGCAGGTTCTGATAGTACAGGTAGGGCAGAAACAGCACCGCGCCGAGGCACAGCCCGATAGCGATCTCCAGCCAGCGCACGCGGCGCGGGTAGAGGATCATGAGCAGCACGGTCAGCGCCGCCAGCGGCAGCGCGGCCAGGTCCAGATAGAGCATGGCGGCCAGCAACACACAGCAGGCCACCCAGCCCCAGGGTTTGAGCTCCACCAACGCGACAAAGAGAGCGTACATCCAAAAGATGCTGAGGGGCAACAACCACCCCGCCGGGCCGATATCGCGGGCCAGGAGCACCGGCCACGGGGCGACCGCCATCAACCCCAGGGCCAGCAGCGCCACGCGGCGCGCGCTGCTGGCATTCCCCGGGATGCGCGTGCTGTTGACCTCCCCTGAGGCACGCGTGATGTTGGCACTCCCTGGGGCGCGGGTGTCCCACCCGCGTAATGTCCCCTCAGCATACGACCCATAGTGCCGCCGCACCAGCCTGTAGAGCGCCAAGAGCGCGCCCACGTTGAGCAGCGCGACCATCCCCGCCACCATGCGCGGATCGCGCCCCACCAGCAGCGGCACGGCCAGCAAATAGGACAGCAAGGGCGGCGGGAGGATGCCCGCCGGGGTCTCTACCCCCACCATGGGCAATTGGCCCTGGCCCACGATCTGCCAGGCGGCGGCCAGGTGGCGGACCTGGTCGCGCCCAAAGGGGATCAGGTCGAGATAGGCGAGGCGCAGGATAGCGGCCAGCACCAACAGACTCAACAGGATGCGGTGCTCCGGATCGCGCAGGTACGTCCCAACGCGGCCTACCAGACGGCGCCAGCGGCTGGTTAACCACCACATACTGGGCGGGCTCCATCCCCCCCACCGCCGGCGCCACGACCTGCAAAGGCCGGCCAGGCGATCCACGCCACCCTTCCACCTCAACAAGGCCCCCCTCTTCAACCTCAACAAGGGGCGCGGGTCTCTGACCCGCTCTTCCTCCGCCGGCAGAGGCGGGTCAGAGACTCGCGCCCCTTGAACTTGCGGGGAGGGATGTTCGCTGTCGTGATCGGAGTCGTGTGTCGCGGCCTCTACCACGCCCTCTACCGGCGCACCATGCCCCCGAAACCGTGGCCGCCAACCCAGCACCGCCGAAACGCGCCCTCGCACACGCTGGCGCCACCCCGACGAGGGGCGCGGGTCTCCGACCCGCTCTTCCGCCGACAGAGGCAGGTCAGAGACCAGCGCCCCTTGAACTTGTTGGGAGGTATGTTCGTTGTCGGGATCGGAATCGTGTGTCGCGGCCCCTACCAAGCCCTCCGCCGGCGCGCTACGCTCCCGAAACCGTGGCCGCCAACCTACCATCGCCGAAACGCCACCTCGCACACGCTGCCGCCACCCCGACGAGGGGCGCGGGTCTCCGACCCGCTCTTCCGCCGGCAGAGGCAGGTCAGAGACCCGCGCCCCTTGAACTTGCGGGGAGGGGTGTTCGTTGTCGTGATCGGAGTCGTGTGTCGCGGGCGTGTTACCCAA
>SKLG01000181.1 GCA_007123335.1 Anaerolineae bacterium
GCTTGCCCATGGGCGCCGAGGTCGCCACCGAGAGGCCGCCCACCTTCTCCGGGCTCATCGCCGGCACGGCCCCGTTGGAGGCGGTGGAGGTCTATCGCGGTCTGGAGCGGGTCTATTGCCATCCCCTGGACCTCCAACCGCGACGGGGCGTGCTGCGGGTGCTCTGGGAGGGCGCCGCCCGCCGGACGAGCTATGCGGCGGTGCTCTGGGACGGGCGCGTTACCCTGGACGGCGGCGCTGCCCTCAGCGGCCCCATCGAGACGCTGCGTTTTGATAGTCCTCGCTCTTGGGCCGAGCCCGATGGCGATGCGGGGCTGCGCTGGCACTCGGTGACCTGTGGCTATCGCAGCGGGGTGGTGGTGCCCTTGGATGGGCTGGACGAGAACGCCGCCATCGAACTGGTGCTGCAGAACTCGTTGGCCACGTTGACCGAGTTTGGCGGGTTTGGCGAGGGAGCGCCCAAGCGCATCAGCTACACGCCCATGGAGACGGTGCGCTGTCGAGTAACCCCGGCGGAGCTCGACGTCGGGCCGGTGACGCTGGACCTGGGTCCCCTCGATCGGCGTGTGACCCTCTCCTGGGCGCCGGGCAGCAGCCTGCGCGACCTGCGTTTCGCCTACACCGATCCGGCGCCCCATCCGGGCGTCAACCCCTACTGGGTGCGGGTGATCCAGCAGGATCAGGAGATGGCCTGGACCAGCCCGGTGTTTGTGGATTATATTGTGCGTGAATGACGCTGGGTACAGCGCAGGCCTAAAGGTGTGAGCGCATCGATTTACGAGTGAGCAAAAGGAGGCATGGTGAACAGTCCGGCCAAGAGAGCGATGGTGATCGGGTTCGATGGGGCGAGCATGGAGATCGTCAAGCACATGGCGGATGCCGGGCACACGCCCAACATCGCCAAGCTGCTGGAGAACGGCGTCTATCGGGAGATGTTGGGCGTGGTGCCTACGCTGACGCCTCCCGGGTGGACCACGCTGGCCACCGGCGCCTGGGCCGGCACCCATCGGGTGACCGATTTCAACATCCGCAACTATGACAGCTACATCCCCGATTCGATCTGGGGCATCAACACCGACCTGTGCGAGGCCGAGTTCATCTGGAACGCGGCGGAGCGCTGCAATAAGATACCGATCCTGGTCAAGCAAGAGATCTCTTGGCCGCCGACGATCACCAAGGGTATTCAGGTCGAGGGCACCGGCCCCGGCGTGAGCAATTATCACCAAGTCGCCGGCTATCATCTCTTTGTCACCGAGCGGTTTCGCGGCTATCCCATCGGCGGCGAAAAGGACCCGGAGAGGGTGGACCCCAGCGCCCTGCAGACCGGCGCCCAGGCGGATCTGGTGCAGATCGGGCCGGCCGAGGGTTGGACCAACGCGCCGCAGAGCGCCAAGCCGCCGCTCGAGGTCGAGCTGGTCATGCGGCCGCTGCATCGTGGCCAGCCGCGCATGCTGCGCGGCAAGGTGGGCACGCCCAAGAGCTACTGGGCGCTGATCTATGCCAGCGGCGACGACTATGACCGGCTGTTGGTGGCGCCGGAGAAGGACGGAGCCAACGCCTTTGCCGACCTGGGCGTCAAGGACTGGTCGGATTGGTGGACCGAGGAGTTTGTCATCGACGGCGAGGCGGTCGAGGGCAACGTGCGCTGCAAGCTCATCGCGCTGTCGGCGGATGGTCAGCACATCGAGCTCTTTTTCCCGCAGATCTGGCCCACCGAGGGCGATTTCACCTTCCCGGAGCACATCTCCGCCGAGATCACGGCCAAGGTGGGGCCCTTCTTGCAGAACCCGGCTCGCGACGCCCTGGGCCTGATCGACGACGACACCTACTTTGAGGTGCTTGACTTTCACTTTCAATGTCTGGCCAAGACGTCCCAGTATCTGCTGAGCACCTACGACTGGAATCTGTTCTACACCGAGACCCACGCCAGCGACTATGGCAGCCACTATTTCCTGCGGCAGGCCGATCCCATCTGTGGCGCCGACCCCGATGTTGTCGCCCGCTCCTACGAGGGCCTGGTGCGCACCTACATCGCGATGGACTGGTGGATGGGCGAGCTGATGACGCTGATGGACGAGGACACGGTGCTGGCCATCGTCTCGGACCACGGCGGCACGCCGGACAAGTACGGCCGCACCGATGTAGAGCAGGTGTTGGAGCAGGCCGGGCTGATAACCTTCAAGACGGAGAACGGCAAAAAGGCCATCGACTGGTCCAAGACCAAGGCCTGCCCCCTGGGTATCTGCAACATCTTTTTGAACATCGAGGGGCGCGAGCCCGAGGGGATTATTCCCGAGGAACAGTTCGAGGAGGCGCAGTGGGAGGTGATCCACGCGCTGATGGAGTATCGGCATCCGGTCACCGGTGAATGCCCCTTTGTGCTGGCCCTGACGCGCAAGGATGCCGAGGTGCTCAACCTGTGGGGCGATCGGGTGGGCGACGTCGTCTTTGTGCTGCGCCCCGAATACGACGCGGCCCACGGCCAGCAGATGGCCAGCGCGACGCTGGGCATTGGCGGGCAGCATGCGGTGTTTGTCATGTCGGGCGCGGGGATCAAAAAGGGCGTGCATCTCAAGGGCCAGGTGCGCCAGGTGGATGTGGCGCCGACGATCAGCTACCTCCTGGGCATGGACGTGCCTCGCGATGCCGAGGGCGGCGTGGTCTATGAGGCGTTGGAGAATCCTAACTGGCACTTGACCGAGATTCAGCGGCTCATGGCCCAGTGTGGCGAAAAGTAACTACAGGCAACCCAAGAGCCCGGCACCCATCACCAGGTGCCGGGCTTTGTGCTGAGGAGGGAAGGATGAACCTGGAGCTCATCGCCGATTATGGCTGTCGGGTGGGCGAGAGCCCCATCTGGCATGATGGGGAACAATGTGTCTACTGGCTCGATGTGCCCCGTGGGCGCATCTATCGTTATGACCCGGCGTCGGGAGAGCATGGCCTCGCCTATGAGAACCCCGACGAGATCACCGGCGGCTACACCATCCAGGCCGATGGAGCGCTGGCGCTCATGCTGCCCAGGGGAGCGATCAAGGCGCTGCGCGATGGCGCGCTGACCACGCTGGTGGCCGAGATCCCCGAGGAGCGCGACACGCGCCTCAAGGACTGCATCGCCGACCCGCGTGGCCGCATCTATGCCGGCACGGTCTCCACCAAGGAGAAACCGGGGAGGCTCTACCGCATCGACCCGGATGGCTCGCCCCACCTGCTCCTCACCGGCGTTCGCGGCTCCAACGGCCTGGGCCTGACGCCGGATCGCAGCGGGCTCTACTACACCGACTCGGCATTGGGCGTCATCTATCGCTTTGAGTATGACGAGGAGACCGGCGCGCTCTCGAATCAGCGGGAGTGGGTCAAGATTCCGGCGGAGGAGGGCGTGCCCGATGGCATGACCGTGGACGCCGAGGGCAATGTGTGGTCGGCGCGCTGGGATGGGGGCTGCGTGGTGTGCTACGGCCCCGACGGCCGCGAGCGGGAGCGGATCGCCTTTCTAGCGAAAAAGGTCTCTTGCTGCGTCTTTGGCGGCGCCGATTATGGCGATCTCTATGTCACCACGGCGGGCGGCCAGAACAAGGCCGAGGAGGGCGAGGGCGCCGGGGCGTTGTTTCGCGTGCGGCCAGGTGTGCATGGCCTGCCCGAATACCGTTCGCGCATCGGATTAGGGTAAACCGAACGGAGAGAGCGTCGAAAGAGGGAGTGCCTAATGAGCGCATTGCGTGAGCGCATGAATATCCTGCTGATCATGACCGACCAACATCGTTGGGACACGCTGGGCTGCTATGGGCAGACGGCATGTCGTACGCCGCACCTGGATGGGCTGGCCGAGCGAGGGGTGCGCTTTGACGCCGCCTATACCCCGACAAGCCCCTGCTCGCCGGCGCGGGCGGCGATCTTTACCGGCCTCTACCCACATCAAAACGGGGTATTGGAGAATGATGACCCGGTGAACCCGGCAGCGCCCACTATGGCCTCAGAGCTGGGGCGCGCGGGGTACAATCTGGGCTATGCCGGCAAGTGGCATGTGGACCGCGACAAGCTGCCGAGCGATTATGGCTTTCGCGGCAAGGATTTTCCGGGGTACGGCTATCCTCCCACCCAGGGGCTGGTCGAGGGGCTGCGCTTTATGAACCGGATCAAGCCCGCGCCGCATTATGCCGACTATTTGCGCGAGCGCGGTCTGGAGCCACCCAAGGTGCTGGAAGCCTACTATGGCGCCAATCCTGGGCAGCCGGGCCACGAGGTGCACGCGCTGCAATCGGGCACCATCGAGCAGAGCTTTGAGGCGATGGTGAGCGCCCAGACCATCGATCTGCTGCGCGAGTTCGCCCAGGAGCGCGAGCAGGCGGACAAGCCCTTTTTCCTGTGGGCAAACTTTTGGGGGCCGCACACGCCGATCCTGATCCCCGAGCCCTACTGGTCGATGTACGATCCGGCGTCCATCCCCGAGGAGCCCAGCTTCTCCGAGACGTGGGAGCATAAGCCGAGGGTGCAAGAGCTGTTCGAGCGTTTCTGGGGGATGCGCGACTGGGGCTGGGAGGGCTGGCGCGAGGCCATCGCCCGCTATTGGGGCTATGTGACGATGATCGACGATCTTATCGGGCGTATCCTCGCGGCGTTGCGCGAACTGGGGCTGGAGGAGAATACGCTGGTGGTCTTTACCACCGACCACGGTGACATGATCGGCGCCCATCGGCTCATCGAAAAGGGGCCGTTCACCTACGAAGAGTCCTATCGCCTGCCCTTTATCGCCGCCCATCCGGATTGCCGCACACCCGGCGCGGCCAGCGACGAATTCGTCTATTCCTTCGATCTGCTGCCCACCTTCTGCGAGGTGGCCGGATTAGAGCCACCCGAGAGCCTGGCCGGGTCCAGCGCCAGCATCCTGCCCACGATGTTGGATGCCTCGGCACCCACGGGCCGCGACAGCATTTACACCTCCTTCGAGTCGCAGGTATTTCACGCACCGAATCGCATGGTGCGCACCCGCCGCTGGAAGTTTGTCTACAACCCCTCGGATATCGGCGAGCTGTACGACCTGGCCCAAGACCCCCACGAGCTGCGCAATCTCATCGACCTCCCCGAGACGCGGCAGGTGCAGCGCGAGTTGATGGCGCTGATGCGCCAGCACATGGTGCGGGTGGGGGATCCCATGTTGGGCCGTTTCGATCGCATCCGCCACGTCTACTGAGGGGCGCTATCGACTACGATCACCTTTGGGCCGGGGCAATTGCATTTGAGATCTGGTAGAATGTGGGCATCCCGAGTGCAAGGAGATGTCCATGGATACCGAGATCTGGCCGGAGTTGATTGAGCACTTTGCGGCGCTGCCTGATCCACGAACTGGACCAGCCGTGCGGCACAAGTTCGTGGAGATCGTGTTCATTGCCATCTGTGCTGCAATCGGTGGCGCGGACGACTGGGTGGGGGTCGCCGCGTATGGACGGGGTAAGCTTCAATGGCTGCAAAGTTTCCTGGAACTACCCGGGGGTATTCCGTCCCATGACACCTTTGGCCGGGTGTTTGCCCAACTGGATGCGGAGCGGTTTGGAGCCTGCTTTGCCACCTGGGTGAGTGCTATGGCCGACAAGCTTCCTGGACAATGCATCGCCATCGATGGCAAGACGTTACGTCGTTCTCATGACCGCAGCCAGGGCAAAAGGGCTCTCCATCTGGTCAGTGCCTGGGCCGCTGGCAACCACCTGGTGCTGGGTCAGGTGCAGGTCGACGACAAGTCGAACGAGATCACCGCGATTCCCCAACTGCTGCGGAAGTTGGATATCCGTGACTGTATCGTCACCATCGACGCCATGGGCTGCCAGCGGGAGGTTGCGGCCCAGGTCAAGGAGCAAGGGGGGGATTATCTCCTGGCTGTAAAGGATAATCAACCACGGTTGGCAGAGCGCATCGAGATCCTCTTTGCTCACGCGAAGACGCGCCAAGGGCAGCAGATGGAGCGGAGCGAGTACACAACCGTCGATAAAGGCCATGGGCGGGTGGAGACGCGTTGCTGTACTGCTTTGACGACGAGCGATTGGGGCTTCTACCTGGACCCACAGGATCGTTGGGAGGGCCTGTGCTCCATCGTTCGCGTGGAGGCCACGCGCCAGACGACCGACGAGACAAGCACCAGTGTGCGCTATTTCATCTCCAGCCTGGGCGCTGACGCGGCGCGGGCTTTGGGGGCTATTCGTGAGCACTGGGGGATAGAGAACCGATTGCACTGGGTGCTGGACATTGCCTTCCGTGAAGATGAGAGCCGCATACGCAAAGGGCATGGGGCACACAACTTCAGTCTCCTGCGGCGTCTGGCCCTGACCCAATTGAGAAGAGAAAGCACACTCAAGGTTGGAATAGCCAACAAGCGTCGGAGAGCTGGCTGGGACAACGCCTATCTTGCTAAGGTCCTGGCTGCCTAAATGCGATTGCCCCGCACCCCCCGGTTTCCCATGGCCGCGCGCGCCGGGTGCAGACCATCGGCAGTGAACATGAACAACGCGAGGACAATGACGAGCGCAACCACCAGATGACGTGCACGCAGAACCACCATGTTTGGCCTCCTACTCGATGTGTGTGAAAGCGATCGCCGATGCA
>SKLG01000015.1 GCA_007123335.1 Anaerolineae bacterium
GATCGTGGCCTGCTGCGTCCTAGAGGCGCATCTTTTAGCATTAGCAGGTGTTCAAATAATACCGAGACGATCTGCCCCCAAAGGGGAGCGCGATCCGACGTCCGGTTCTGGTGACATAGATAACAATCCTGTGATTTCTCTGTGAGGCGATTGTAAAGCGTATGCCATCGACATCTTCCTGGGAGCCACTCCAAGACTCGGACCCCAAAGCGACCCGCCGCCTGCCCACGCAAGGCGCCCCTTCACGGCGCCCTCGCCCTCAGCGCTCTCGTCCTCAGCGCTCGGTGTGGGCTACGCTGTGGCAGGGGATCCTGTTGGGCGTGATGGGCGCGTTGCTGTTGATTCTGCTCGGTATCGGCGTCGGCCTGGGGATCTATGGGGTCTATGCGGCCTCCTTGCCCTCCCCCGACGAGCTTCACGACCGCGCCGCGGCCTTCAAGAGCGCCAAGATCCATGATCGTCGCGGACAACTGCTTTTTGAGGTGTTTGATCCCACCGGTGGGCGGCGCACTCTCGTGCGCATCGATGAGGTGCCCCGTCATCTCATCGATGCGGTGGTGGCCACGGAGGACGAGACCTTTTTCGTGAATCCCGGTCTGAACCCCTTTGCCATTCTGCGCGCCCTCATCGCCGATCTCCGCGAGGGCGAGATCGTCCAGGGAGGCAGCACCATCACCCAGCAGGTGGTCAAGAATATCTTTTTGACCCCCGAGCGTACGCTGTCGCGCAAGGTCAACGAGGCCATTCTCGCCGCGGAACTCACCCGGCGCTATAGCAAGAACGAGATCCTAGAGATCTATTTAAACGAAGTATACTTTGGCAACCTGGCCTATGGCATGGGCGCGGCTAGCGAGACCTATTTTGGCAAGCACGTGTCACGGCTCACCCTGCCAGAAGCGGCGTTACTGGCCGGCTTGATCCAGTCGCCGGCGCTGTATGATCCCTATACCAATCCTCAGGCAGCGCTGGCTCGCCGGGCCATCGTCCTGCGGCGAATGCGCGAGAGCGGCTTTATCACCGCCGCCCAAGAGCGCGAGGCGGCGGCGGCGCCCCTGGACCTCGTCCCGCACAGGGTGGTTATGGAGGCGCCGCACATGGTCATGTACGTGCGCGAAGAGCTGGAAAGGCAATATGGCACCGAGACGCTCTACGGCGGCGGATTACAGGTCTATACGACGCTGGATCTGACCTTGCAGCACCAGGTAGAAGAGATCGTCCGTCAACAAATGGCCGGGCTGAGCGAGCGCGGAGCCAGCAACGCGGCGGTGGTGGTGATGGACCCAAGGACAGGGGATATCCTGGCCATGGTGGGCAGCGTCGATTTCTATCGTCCAGGCGACGGGCAGGTCAATGTGGCCCGGCGTCTGCGCCAGCCCGGCTCGACGATCAAGTCCTTCACCTATCTCGCGGCGCTGGAGCGCGGCTGGACGCCGGGCACCATGCTCATGGATGTGCGCCAGGCGTTCCCTGACGGCGCCAATCCACCCTATATCCCCGAGAACTATGACAAAAAGGAGATGGGTCCCGTCTCGTTGCGCACCGCCCTGGCTTGCTCGCGCAATATCCCGGCGGTTTCCACGCTGCACCAGATCGGTCTGCCTGCGCTGCTCGACATCTCCCATCGATTGGGCATGGTCTCGTTGAATCGCCCCGATTATGGCCTGGCGCTGACTCTGGGTGGAGGCGACGTGACCTTGCTAGAGATGGTCGCCGCCTATGGCGCGCTGGCCAACGGCGGTCAACAGGTCACGACGCGGCCGGTGCTGCGCATCGTCGATCAACAGGGGGCCGTGTGGCTCGACCAGGAACCGCCGGCCATGCCCCAGGTCGTGGATCCGCGTCACGCCTACCTGATCAGCCACATCCTGGCCGATAATGAGGCGCGTATTCCGTCCTTTGGGCGGGGGAGCGCCCTCGAGTTCGCAAACCCGGTGGCAGTCAAGACGGGGACGACTGATGATTATCGTGACAGTTGGACCGTGGGTTATACGCCAGAGGTCGTCGTCGGTGTGTGGGTGGGTAATAACGACAATACACCGACGGATCGCCTGACCGGGTCCAGAGGAGCGGCGCTCATCTGGCGCGAGGTGATAGCGTTGGCGCTGGAGGGCCAGGCGCGCGACGAGTGGCCACGCCCCGATGGCCTGGTGGAGATGGAGGTATGTGCGCTTTCGGGACAACGCCCCGGTCCGCATTGCTCCGAGACCCGCCAAGAGCTCTTTCTCGCCGATCATCTGCCAGAAGAGTGCACGGTGCATCGTGTTGTGCGGGTCTGCCAGATCACCGGCGCGCTGGCCGCTGAGCATTGCCCGGAGGAGACGGTGGAGGAACGTCTCGTAGAGGACTATGGCCCATCGTGGGACAGTTGGGCGCAGGCACAGGGTATCGTCATTCCGCCGCGCGAGACATGCACACTACACCAGCGCCCGGTTCACGTCACGCTGCGGGTGGCGGAGCAGAGCCAGACGGGTATCTTGCAGCTGGCCGGCTCTACTGATATACCCGATTTCGCCGCCTATTGGGTCGAGGTTGGCCGTGGTGAGCAGCCATCGCATTGGACGCCGGTTACGCCGCCCATCGCCGCCCCGGTAATGGATGACACGCTGGCCAATTGGGATTCGGCTCGGGTGGAGCCGGGGCTTTATACCTTGCGCCTGATCGTCTCGGACCAACACGGACATCGCTATCAGGCGACCACCACCGCTTGGATCGAACGGGCGGCAACGCCTACTCCGTCGATCAGCCCTACCCCGCTGCCGAGCTTGACGCCCACACCTCTGCCAGAGACGCCGACGCCGGTTAGCACGGCAACGCCAACTGCCGCACCGCCGACTCTTACGCCATCGCCGGTCAACACCGCAACGCCCGCCGCGACGTGGACGCCAGGTCCGACACCGGCGCCGAGCTTCACCCCTACGTCTGAGCCGACCGCGACGGCAACGGCACCGCTAACAGCTACGCCCACACCTTCCGCGACGCTCGAATCGCCTGCAACGGTCACTCCAGTAGCGACCTATCCGGTGGAGGGCGAAGGGGAGGTCACTCCGTCGCCTCAAGGACAGGGGGGCGATATCGGGACGCGGCTGCCGATGCCGACGCAGTAGTTCGCTCTAACCATCAAAAAACGCATCCCACCATCGCCAGGCGCTGGATGGTGGGATGCGTTCGTAGGTCTGCTGCCGATTGCAGCTCTCGACTCTAGGGCAAATAGGTGAGCGGGTTGCGGCGCACGCCGTTTCGGATAACCTCAAAGTGCAGGTGAGGCCCGGTAGAGTTGCCTGTGGAGCCGCACTTGCCGATCACCTCGCCTCTGGCCACCGACTGGCCTACCTTGACATAATATGCATCAAGATGGGCGTATAACGTCTGATATCCGTTGCCGTGATCGATCATCACCATCTTGCCATAGCCAGTGTTGCTCGACTGGACATAGGAAACAAATCCGGCATCGGCGGCACTTACCGGCGGGCGGGCGCGGTTGGCGATATCGATGGCTCGGTGTCCCTCCCAGTATCTCTGAGAGAGCTGCCCGGTCATCGGCCAGATAAACTGGCCTGTGCCGACGCTGGCCCCTTGTGGAGTCTGTACCGATCTCTGCGACACAACCGGCCGCCGGGTGACCTGTGGCAGTACCCCGCCTGGGATGATCAGCCTCTGGCCGGCGACCAACGTGCTCGACTCGGTCAGTTGATTGCCGCTGTAGGCGATGATTGCCTCGGGTGAGACCTTGTATTTGTCGGCGACGTTTTGCAGCGTCTCGCCGCTGGCCACTCTGTGGTAGGCGCCATCCACCGGAAGGATGAATAGCTCCTGCCCGAGCTTTAAAAAGTCGGGGTTTGCGGCCAGATCCTCGTTGGCCCAGAGCAAGCTGTTGCCCTGAAGGCCGAATCTCTGCGCGATGCCCAGCACCGTATCGCCCGGCTGTACCTTGTAGGTAAAGACATCGGTGCGCAACTCGCGCTGACGAGGTTCGACCATGGGCAGGACGCTGCGCAGCGAGCGCACGGTAAAGGGCACGGCGCTGTACTGGAGATGTCTTGCGCTGGGCGGAACCTCGGCAGGCCACACCGCCGTCGAAGCGATGGGCTCACTGGGAATGGGGGCAAGAGGAGCTCGCGAAAGGGGTACGGGGAGAGCGCTGGGCAATACACTTTGTACCAGAGCCAGCAGCACCACCCCGATGATCAAGTGGGCTAGAAAGCGGCTGGCCGATACATAATCCGTCAGCGACCGCCCTGTCAGAGAATATTCTTTGGTCTCAGAGACGGCGCCGACTGGGGAACCCCAGAAGGAGCTTCTTGCGGACTGTGGCTTGAGCGTGCTGTACGTTGACCAAGAACTCGGCATGAATGGGACTCGACCTCATCCGGTGGTTCTATGCAAGTACGACGATGGAGAGCCAATATGGCGCTCCCACGGTAGCACGGTCGAGGCATGGTGGTCGCCTCGTTTGGCCTATCCCCCGCGATTCAGGGTGGCCAGGAACTCTTGGTTTGTCTTGGTACGACTCAGTCGTTCTATCACGAGCTCTACGGACTCGTTGCTGCCTATTGTATCAATCATCCGCCGCAATGTCCAAACGCGGTTTAGGACATCAGGCTCAAGCAGCAGCTCTTCTCGGCGGGTACCCGAACGCTGGATATCGATAGCCGGAAAGATGCGTCGCTCGGCCAGGCGCCTGGTAAGATGCAGCTCCATGTTGCCGGTGCCCTTGAACTCCTCATAGATGATATCATCCATGCGGCTGCCGGTCTCTACCAGGCAGGTGCCGATGATGGTCAGGCTGCCGGCCTCTTCGAGCTTGCGCGCGGCGCCGAAAATGCCCTTGGGAGGATGCACAGCAGCCGGATCGATACCACCAGACAGTGTACGTCCACTTGGCGGTACGATCAAGTTATAGGCCCGGGCCAGTCGCGTGATGCTATCCAGCAGGATGACCACGTCGCGGCCAACCTCGACCAGCCGTTTCGCCCTTCTCAGCGCCATCTCGGCGACCCGGGTGTGATTTTGCACCGGCTCATCAAAGGTGGAGCTGATCACCTCGGCTTCCACCGAGCGATCCACGTCGGTAACCTCTTCCGGGCGCTCTCCGATCAGCACCACCATCAAGTGCACATCATTATAGTTCTCGGTGATGCCGTTGGCAATCTGCTTCAAGATGGTGGTCTTGCCGGCTTTGGGCGGCGAGACGATCAGGCCGCGTTGCCCCCGGCCGATGGGCACCAGCATATCGATCAGGCGCGTGGCATAGATATGCGGTCTGGTCTCGAGCTTGAATTGCTCATAAGGGAAAATAGGGGTGAGGCGCTCAAAGATGGGGCGATTCTTGGACTGTTCCGGGTCAAGGCCGTTTATAGCTTCGACGCGCAACAGGCTGAAATACTTTTCAGACTCTTTGGGAGGTCTGACTTGGCCAATGACCATGTCACCGGTACGCAGCCCAAAACGCCGAATCTGGGATTGGGAGACGTATACATCCTCAGGGCCTGGCAACAGGTGATCGCTGCGCAAAAAGCCAATGCCATCCTGAACAATATCCAGCACGCCGCCGCCAAAGATATGTCCTTGCTCTTCGGCGTGTGCTCTGAGCAGGCGCAAGATGAGATCTTGCTTTTTGAGGCGGCTGTAGCCCACGATATCGCGATCGCGCGCTATGTTGCGCAGCTCGCCCAAGGTGAGCGTTTCTAATTCGGCAATGTTCACACTCGGTACTCCATTGTGGAATTGTGGTGCAGAATCAAGTCTGGGAGTTTTTAGCTTGGATCCATCAACATACTAGAGCTTCACAGGGATTATGAGCGACATCCTAGGATCTCTGACGGGCAGAGGTGCATCATGACGATGCCAAGTATTAGCGATACGCACAACCGCCGTATATGACAAGGCTGAAAAAGCAGGTCGTCGGGGTGATCACAGAAGAAACGAACGAGCAGGCATCTCCACTGCGCGGTCTATCGAAATACGCTGCCGCGACTGTCACACACATTATATCATCAAGTTAGAGATGTGTCAACCTTTTGTTTGTACAAACTCGCCCCGTCGCAACATTGCCAGCGGTGGCGCTCCGTTGTACAATGGCGCGGTGCTCAGAGGCACGTCGCATCATTCGCCAAGCAGGAGGCAGGTCATGGGTCAGTACAAGAGCCCGTTGCACAAGATGGTCAGCACCACGCCGACGGTGCTGTGGAACGATTCGTGCTCTCAGGAGGAGCTGCGTTACGCCATCGAGCACGGGGCCGTGGGCGCCACCGCCAACCCCGTCATCGTGGGCACGGTGTTGCGCCAGGAGATGCATCTGTGGAAGGATCGGCTCCAGGCGCTGGTGAGCGAGATGCCCACCGCCACCGAGGACGATATCGCCTGGCAGATCACCGAAGAGATCTCCAAGGCCGGCGCCGAGCTGTTGCTGCCCGCCTTCAAGGCCTCTAACGGGCGCAACGGACGCCTGTCGATGCAGACCGATCCCCGCTTTTACCGCGACAGCCAGGCCATCGTCGAGCAGGCGATACATTTCGCCTGCATTGCACCCAACATCATCGTCAAAATCCCGGTGACCGAGGCTGGTGTTGCCGCCATCGAGGAGGC
>SKLG01000555.1 GCA_007123335.1 Anaerolineae bacterium
CCAGGACGCTGAGGATGGCGCCATAGGGCGGGCGCAACGGCGTCAGGTGCGCATTCTGCTGGCCGAGGACAATATCACCAATCAGTTGGTGGCGCTCAAGATGCTCGACAAGCTGGGCTATCGCGCCGACGCCGTGGCCAATGGGCGCGAGGCGCTCCAAGCTCTGGCCTCTATCCCCTACGACCTGGTGTTGATGGATGTGCAGATGCCCGAGATGGACGGTCTGGAGGCTACGAGGCGTATCCGCGCCGGTGCGGAATACGTCCTTAATGCACAGGTGCCCATCATCGCCATGACCGCTCATGCCATGCGGGGCGACCGCGAAAAGTGCCTCGCCGCCGGCATGGATGCCTATGTGGCCAAGCCGGTCAAGGTTGAGGCGTTAGAGATGGCCCTCGACTGCTGCCTGGCTGGCCTTGATCTGAGCGCCAGAGCGCCGCAATCCCAGGTTGCGCACGACATCGAAATCAAGGGCGAGAGCGCGATCCTCGACCTGACCACCCTCCACGCCAATCTGGGCGATGATAGCGAGATGATCGAGCTGGTGCTGCAAACCTTTGGCCAGGAGACGCAGCGACGCCTCGCGGCGCTGCGCGCCGCCCTGGATGCGGGTGATATCTCCACGGCCCAACGGGAAGCCCACTCGCTCAAGGGCTCGGCCGGCACCGTCGGGGCGTTGGCTTTGCAGGAGCGCGCTCATTGCGTCGAGAGAGACACCGCCAACGGCGATCTGGCCGCCGCGGCGGCTGCCCTCCCGGCTCTGGAGGCGGCGTGGTGCGCGCTGCGCCAGGAGCTGGCGTCATGGCTGCCCATGGATACAGCGGCCACTATAGATCCCAAGGGCTGACGCAGGCGCGTTGGCCATGTGTTGAATGAGAGGAGTGTCTTGATGCGTATTCTTGTTGCCGAGGACGATCCTACATCGCAGCTTGTGCTGCAAACCGTGCTCACCCGCGCGGGGCACGAAGTCATTGCGGTGAACGACGGCGCCGAGGCCCTGGAGGCGATGGCCCGGCCGGATGCTCCGCGTCTGGCCTTGCTGGATTGGATGATGCCCAGGATCGATGGCGCGGAGGTCTGCCGGCGGCTACGAGCGGCGGAAGATGAGCCCCGCTATCTCATCTTGCTCACGGCGTTGGGGCGTAAGGAGGATATCGTCGCCGGCCTCGGTGCAGGGGCCGACGATTATGTCACCAAACCCTTCCACAAAGAGGAGTTGTTGGCGCGCGTGGACGTGGGCGAGCGGATGCTGACCCTGCAACACACGCTGGCCCGGCGGGTGCAAGAGCTAGAGACGGCGCTGGAGCAGATTCGCACCCTGCAGGGCATGCTGCCCATCTGCGCCAACTGTAAAAAGATCCGTGATGACGCGGGCTACTGGCATCAAGTGGAGAGCTATATCTCGGCGCATTCCGAGGCCGTGTTCACCCATGGCATCTGCCCCGAGTGTCTGGCGGTCTTGACCGCCGAGCTCTAGAGCATATCGTGCACGGTGGATCATCGTTCTTGTACACCCTCATCGGCGTCGTACCCGATGCGGATAGAGCGCGCATGGCGCCCTCTGCTGCGCGCCTCCAGCGGAAGATAGATCGACATGGTGGTGCCCGCACCGAACTGGCTGGCGACATAGATCGCGCCACCCAACTGCTTGATGATGCCATACACCATCGATAGGCCCAGGCCGGTGCCCTTCCCTACCTCTCGCGTGCTGAAAAAGGGCTCGAAAAGCTGCTGTTGAACCTCGCGGCTCATCCCCTCACCGTCATCCGCCACAGTCAACAGCGCATAGCGCCCGGGGGCCAGCTCATGGTGCGCCGTTGCTGAGCCCATCCCGCCCGATCCGTCCCCAGCCACAACCAGGCCCGTCCGCACCATGATGGCGCCTTGATACTCGAGGGCAGCCCCACCGTTGGCCGTAAGACGCTTGGCCCGGATCGCGTCGCAGGCGTTATCCACCAGGGCCAGAATCATCTCGCGCATCTGATAGCGATCGGCCTCCAGCGGACTCAGGCTCTCATCGAGGTCCAGGTGCAGCGTAATGTCGTGGGCCAGTTGCCGCAGTCGCGGCTCCATGTCGCGCAGCAAGCCGTTGATATCCATCGTGTGCATATCAAACACTTGGCGTCGGGCATAGGCCAGCAACTGGCGGACGAGATTCGCCGCCCGTTGCCCGGCCAGGTCGATCTGCTGCACCTCGTCACGCAGGGGATGATCGCTGTCCATCTGTTGTAGCAGCAACTGGGCATACCCGTTGATGACCGTCAACAGATTGTTGAATTCGTGGGCCACGCCACCGGCCAGACGCCCCACCGTCTCCATCCGTTCCGCGTGATGCAGGCGCTCATCGACGCGCAGCCATTCGCTGATGTCGCGGGCGATGGCTCCGGCCATCCATTGCCCGTCCACTTGAATGGGAAAAGCGATCACCTGCACGGTGCGCAGAGCCCCCGACGGCAACGGGATCTCGATCTTTTGCAGTTTGTGGAGCCAGGCGCCATCGCCGGTCTGCAAGAAATGCTCGATCAAGGTCCGCATCTGTGCGTTGACGTCCTGAGCGCTGGGGTTCACTATCCCCAGCAGCGCATGAATCTCCCACACAGGCCGGCCGATCACTTGCTCTCTGGCTAGACCGCTCATCGCCTCCACTGCCGGGTTCCATTCGGCGATATGCCCGGCGACGTCCATGAGGGCGATGCCGTCCTCCGATTGGTCGATGACGCCGCGCAGAATGCGCTCGCGCTCCTGAAGGGCGCGCTGCGTGCTCAGGCGGGCGCTGATGTCGTGCATGGTGACGACCATCCCGGAATGGAGCCCCACGTTGCTGCACAAGAGTCCGGCCGACAGCTCCACCGGCACCCGCGAGCCGTCGCGACGCTGCACATGGAGGGGCACGTGTCGCACCACGCCATCCCGTTGCAGGTCGGCGAGGAGCGCATCCACACGCTGGGCATCCTCGGGGGCGACGCATTGATACAGGGTCAGACCGACGAGGTCGCCGGGCGCGTCATAGCCGAGGAGCTGGGCAGCGCCGGCGTTGCCATCGCGATGTACGCCGTTGGCGTCGAGCAGACACATGGCATCAGGCGACTGGGCCAGGATCGCCTGGCGGAGTGCGAGGATGGCGCTCATATCGCTCCCCATCAGGGCGCACGCGGAAGCGCAGAGCATCACCACCCAGGACAGGCTGAGGGAGAGGATGCCTATCCAGTGCAGCAGTGTTGCCATGTCGGTTTGCAGCAACGCGAACAGCCCGATGGCCTGGGCCGTCAACGCCAATGCGTACCAGTAGTAGGGGAGATAACGCCAGCGCCAGTATCGATAGGCCGCGATCAGGCCGCCCCCCACCGCCAAGAGCATGGCCGCGGTACCAAGCCCCCACAGCCCTTGGGCGGGGATCATCCCAGGCAGCGGGCTGAGGCTGACCAGACCAAGCCCCAAACCCAACAGGAGCGCCAGACCATAGGCCAACGGCAGGATGCGCCCCGCCGTCCATGGGCGCTCATCGTGGCGGGGCAGGCGCCGGTGGATCGGCGCCAGTACAGCCGCCAGGTGCAAGAGGTTGCCCAGCGCCAATCCGGCAGACTGAGCCATCTGGCCGCCGTCTGTGCGGCCGACCAGATCGGCCAGGGCGCCCAGCGCCACCGCGCTACCCGAAAGGACGACGGCCGCGCCCATGCTCAGCAGCCAGCCGGGACGCTCACGCAGATAGAGGAGGGCGATGAGCAGCGCGGTGGCTGTGGTGATCAGGAGGATCAGCGTGCCGTGACCGAATAGGAGCCGCGAGCGCTCGGTGAACACGAGGTCGGGGCTGGCCCAGCGCACCGCCACTGTGGCCCCGGCCATGCCCAACACAAACAAGCCCACGGCGATATATAGCCAGCGCACGCCACGTAACGCTGGCGCGTCATGCGCCGCCGCAGAGCGATTCGTCATCATAGCGCGTCCCCCACACCACAGGCAAGACGCTGGCGACGGGTCCGACGCCGTCGACCCACCTGTCCCTCCCTTACACCGGCAGCTTTCGCTCCCCCGGCTCGGCGCACAACCACCCTCCCCCCGGTAGGTGATCTCGTTCCGCCGTGGCAGGCAACACACAAGGTTCCTGGCAGAGCGTCAGGGTGCTTGATACGAGGTCTCAACGAACGCTTGGGATTTGGAGCAACCCCTATCACATGCAGAAACCGAATACCAGACGCCTGAATATCGAGGCTGAGACTGTATTCATCGTACCCATAGATATAGCCCTTGTCAACGTCAACTCGATCGTCTGCGTCTTCCGCCGATCACACTACGGGCACTTTTGTAAAGGATGTGTGAAGAGAAGCATTGGGAGATACCCGGCTCCGGCGAGTAATGCGAGGCGTGGAGCTGATCAACGCCTCAAACACCAGGCGAGACAATCCGCCAGACAAGGGATCGTCGGAGCGAACGCCATAGCCCATAAAATATAGCAGCCGCTGCCCTATAAAATTGTACCAGAAGGCGATGCAGAGGAGAAGGCTTTGTAGGCCGGTGATGAATATCCAGATCGCGCCGGGAAAGGGCAGCGCGCGGAGCGCCGCGGCTATCTCATTCCCCAGAGCGGCCACGGTGATGCCCTGGATGACGGCCCCCAGCGCAAAATGCACCTGGGCCTGATATTCGCCCTTGGTTTCCGGAACGTCACTCATCGTGACCTGGCCTCTCCATCATATCCTTGCAGGCTGGTAGCTGCAAGGATACACCACCTCGGCCGATTCCAGGATCGCTTGGCGACGCAAGGGGCTCCGGCTGGCCTCGATGCCTCGCCGGCTGACCAGGTCCACCCTTTGGCCGAGCATTTCCTCTAGTTCGTTCTGCAGCGTGTTATTCCCTCGCGCAGCGCCTGGGTGCGCCTACGCCGCCGTCACCTCTAGCGGCAGCGCGAGCTTGCTCCTGGCGTGCGGCGCTCGCTCCCCAACCGATAGCTATGCCGGCGCGTCGCGCGAGATCACCCTCATCATACACAGGAACGCATAAGAGGTCAACAGCATTTCAGCACGCTTTGACATCTCACCCCTGTTCACTCCTGTGAACGCTCGTTCACCTTTGTGAACACTATTTCCTTGCGTCACAGAGGAGAATATGCTATAGTGTAATAGAACATTTGTTCTATTATCACGTCAAGGAATATCGCGCGCCGACGGTGGATGTCGGGCGTGGGCAGGTGATTAGATGGCGCTGTAGACGAGGCTCGCCCGGCTGCTCACCGGGGACGGCGCATCAAAGGGAGGAAGGGGGGCCATATGGCTCCACATGTTCAGATAGCGCCCGCCGCAGACGCGCCCGACGTCGTCGCGATAGGCCTGGGCGACGACGGCCGAGATATGGCCGTGGCTGTCCGCCCAGCGCTCCATCCGGTCCAGTACCTGGGCGATCTGGTCCTCCAGATTCCAATGACGGATCAAGACCACCATATACTGCCGTTGCGCGTCGGGTTCGGCCCGCACCAGGGCCATAAAGGCGTTATGCAGCTTCTCCATCGACGAGGAACTGACTTGTTCCATGAGCAGCAGGTGCGCGGTGGCCAGCAACGGCGGACGCAAGGCGTCGCGATCTACCGCCGAGAGCGCCTGGAGCGCCCGTCGCCCTCGTCCGTTGATATTGGCCACCACCTCAAAGGGGTAGCTGCGTACAAAGCGAGGGTCGAGCAGTGCCAGCGGATGGCTGATGTCGGACTCGTTAGCGCTGGTGAGGCCGTCGGGAAAGGAGAGGAGTGGCTGATAATGACGATGGACCAGGCCGGTCAACCGACCATCGCGGGTGGGATAGAGCTTGTGCAGTGTGCCCTGCTCTTGTAAAAGCACAAAAGCGCCGGCCAGCAGGTCCTCCTGGTGCAGATACAGGTCAGGAGCTTGCTGAAAGCGCTCAATGAGCCGGGCCATGGTTCGCTCAAATGCGACGAAATAGGAATCCACGAACATGGCTACTCTCCCGGACTAATAAAAGCGTGCCTCTTGGTCCACGCAGGTTACAATTATAAGTGGGGTCCCAAACGCGTCAACTGTGTATCGACGGTTCTTATGTCTATTAACATATACTTGAAGATGATTCAAATGCATTTCATGATATACTAGCTTCTTTATTATATTATAATTCATATATGAACTATATAAAAGGGTTCATCTTGAAATAATAGGTTTATTTCGGAGAGGCTTGCGTAAAGGATACGTGAATTTCGCCGCGCGTCTTTTTCCCCAATGGATGGGAGTATAAGTGAGGTATGAGATGATCGAGGATCGTCGCACCTCTGTTGCTGATGCAGGACCTGATCTGGATGCCGACCGCCTCTGGTCCCAGGCACGGCGTATGGCCGAGCGCTGGTGCGCGACAACTATACGGCGGCTACACCGCGGTGACGGCGGGTTCTATGAGGCCGATGACCTGCTGCAGGACCTCTACCTCGAGTTTCGCGACACGGTGGGCCGCTGGCGCGCAGGCGACGACCGGGATGACGTGCAGGCCTTGTGGTCGGCCTGGTCGCGCCGGCTGTGGGGCGGCGGCAAGCGGGTATTGCGCCGGCAGCCACAGCATCTGTGGGTGCGGCCAGA
>SKLG01000390.1 GCA_007123335.1 Anaerolineae bacterium
CCCTATGTCATCCCCGTTGGCGGCTCCAACGCCATCGGCGCCACCGGATACTATTACGCCATGGACGAGCTGGTGCGCCAGTGCCTACAAAATGGGCTGCACATCGACCAGATAGTGGTGGCCAGCGGCTCCGCCGGCACCCAGGCCGGAATGGTGGTGGGTGCCCACGCGCTGCACGTCGAGAGCCAGATCGTCGGCATCAGCGTCAGCAGGCCGGCGGCGGAGCTCTCTGAGGCGATCGCGATCCTGGCCCAGCGCACGGCCGCCCACCTCAACCTGCGCCTGACCATCGACCCAGCCAAGATCCTCGTCGATGACCGCTACCTGGGCGGGGGGTACGGCGTCCTTGGCGATGCCGAGCGCGAGGCGATCCAGCTCGTCGCGCGCCACGAGGGCCTGCTCCTCGATCCCGTATACACCGGGCGGGCCATGGCCGGGCTTATCGCCCGCATCCGCCAGGGAGAATATCGCCAGGAGGAGACGGTCCTCTTTTGGCACACCGGCGGCACGCCGGCCCTCTTTGCCCATGCCCACGCGTTGGCCCGTGACGCCTGAGGGTCAGCGGTGGCGCGCCCCGTGATGGGGACCGCATAGAGCGGCGTAGGTATCCAGGAGAAGATCCGCCGAGCTATCCCAGGAAAAGTGCTCGATGGCTCGCTGCCGCAGCCGTTGGCTCAGCTCCTGGCGCTCCTGGGCGTTATCCAGCAGGTCGAGCAGCTTCTGAGCCAGATCCTCGTCGTCTCCGCGTCGCGCCAGCACGCCCAGCGGCCCCAGATACTCGCGGCTCACCTCGGTATCGAACGCCACTGTGGGCAGCCCCATGGCCATATAGTTCAGCAGCTTGCCCGCGCCCTCGGTCTGAGACAGCTTGGGCGCCACAGCGACGTCGCCCAGGCTCAACACCCTGGGCGCGTCCTCGTAGGGCACCCGCCCTGGAAAGGTCACCCGGTCGGCGATGCCCAGCTCCCGGGCCATCGTCTGGTAGCGTTCCATGTTGGGGAACCCGGCGATGACAAAATGCGCATCGTCCCGTTGTCGGCAGACGCGCTGGGCGGCGCGCAGCAGGTGATCGGTGCCCTGATATTCGGCCAGCAACCCCAAATAGATGACCACCAGGCGTTGGGTGGGGATGCCCCAGGCGCGCTTGAGCCGCCCCCAGGCCTCGTCCCTCGGTCGCGAGCAAAAGACATCGGTGTTCACGCAATCAGGCAGGCAGGCGATGCGCTGCTCGCCAGCAAAATAGTCCATCAACGAGGCGGCATGCGCCGTGCTGGTGAGGATTCGCGGCGAGACCTTGTCGATCCAGCGCTCCAGGCGCTGCCAAAAGCCAAAGGACGGCCCCTGCGGATCGAGGAAATGGTGGTCCACCATCTCTCCCGTCAGGCTGCCCTGGCGGTCAAAGACCAGCGGGATGCGCCACAGTTTCGAGAGCACGTGCCCGATCAGGGCGGCCTCATAGCCGTGGGCGTGCAGGAGGTGTGGCCGCAGCGTGGGCACGAGGCTGGCGGCGCGCAAAAAGAGCAGCAGATCAAAGGCCATCTTGTGGCGCGAAGAGCCGACCTCATAGTCGCGCCGCCAGGGGATGCTCATGGTGCGACGGATGTCCTGTTCGGGCAGGTCGCGTCCGTTGTGGTAGGTACAGATGGTGACCTGATGCCCAAGCTTCTGAAGAATGCGCGCCTCCTCCAGGATGCGCACATGGCAGCCATAGTCGGCGAAAAAGGAGGTTGCCGCGATCATGAGCACGCGATAGCTCGCGTCTCCTTCAGGTGTTCGCTCACCCTCAAGATCAAGGGGTGCCGTCATAATCTTGTTCGTATCAAGCCTTGGTCCACATCGCCCAGCGCAGTCTCAACAACTCGCGAAAGGCGCGCAGGATCACATCGGGGCGAGCGCCCGTCTGGCTGCCGGCGACGCGGGGATAATGGTTGACCGGCTCCTCGACGATCTTGAACCCGGCCTGCTTGGCGCGCACCAGAAACTCGGCGCTAAACATCGCCCCGCCCGACTCGACATGAATCGTCTCAATCACGCAGCGCTTGAACAGCTTGAATGCGCAATCGATATCACGCGCCGTGTAACCAAACAATAGATTTACCAGCCAGCTCCAGCCATGTCCGAAAAAGCGCCGATGCCAGGGGTCGCTGCGCGCATAGCGATAGCCGACGACCAGGTCGGCCTCCTTCAGGCGCGGCAGGAACCGCTCCAGCTCCGACAGGTCAAACTGCAAGTCAGAGTCGGTAAAAACGATCAGCTCCTTGCTCGCGGCCCACACCGCATCGCGGACCGCCGCTCCATAGCCCTGGTTGACGGTGTGATCCACCAGGCGGACGCGCGGGTCCTCCTGCGAGATCTGCCGGACAATGTCCCCGGTGTTGTCGCTGCTGCCGTCGTTGACCACGACGATCTCGAGGTCATCCACCAGCGGCTCGACCTTGGCGCGGACCATGTCGATCATCGGGCGGATATTCTCCGCCTCGTTGTAGGCCGGCATGCTCACCGTCAAGCTGGTCATGGTGTCCCCCCTTTTCATGAGCTCTCCTGGACAGGCCGTCACCGGGCCGCGTGCTGTGCCCCATGCCCTTGCAGCCGCTAGCCTAGATTATCGCCATTCGCCCGCGTTCGTCAACAAACGATCCTCCCCCTGGGAACGCCGAGCGCCAGCTCGGCTCTTGCTCTCGCGTCCCCATGCCGAGCAGGCGCTCGGCGTTCCCAGGCTCGGATCAGCAGCGATCGTCGGCAGCGGCGAGGAGGGCGACCTGGGCGCGGAGCGATTCATCGGCGATACTCTCCGGGGCGGCTTCGTGATATCGTACCAGCGCCGTCACCTGCGGCGAGCAGCCGGCCTGCGCGCAACGGGCCGCGCCCAGCTCGGCATGATGCAGATGCACCCAAAAGGGATAGCGCCAATGCCCCATCCGTGGATCGGCCAGCCGTTCGAGCCCCGCCGGCCGGAATCGCCGCACGAGGACGATCACCGTCCGATACGCCAGCGTCAGGTTGCCCTCAGCCTTGCCCACATCGTGGAGCAGCGCCGCCCGCAAGAGGTCAGGGCAGGATACGCCCTCCTCCTGCAACAGAACGAGGACGCGCAGACAGTGGACGCGGTCACCGGGGCCCATGCGTTGAAACAGGGCAAAAGCCTGAGGCGAGAGGAGACGCTCCGCCGGCGAGAGATCAGGCGGTTGCAGCCGGGCGCGCAGGCGCGATACCCCTTGCTGCAACCGATAGCTCCACCGTGCGCCCACGGATGCTCCCTCTTGTGCGCCGAACCGGTAGCCCGGCGTTCAGGCCAGGCGTCCCATGATCAGCCGATAGATGAAAAAAGTGGGTCCGCCGATCAGCCGACCGATGAGGTTCAGGCCGAGAAACTGGGAGATCAGCAGCAAGCCAATGAGCAGCATGGGGCCGTGGCGGCGCAGCCTCTCAATACCCTCGGATAACTCCCAGGCCACGCGGCTGCGGCTCAGGCTCAAGATGCCCAACAGCACGCTGTGGCCATCCAGGGGCGGCAAGGGAATCAGGTTGAACATGCCGATGGCAATGTTGGTAATCGCCGCGATACGCAGCAGCATATACAGCAGATCCCATTGCGGCATAACGGCATGGCCCAGCCGAATGATGAGCCCCAGCCCAAGAGCCACTATCAGATTCGAGGCCGGCCCCGAAAGCGCCACCAACGCGTTGCCCCGCCGGGCGCCAAAGCGCATCCGCCAGGGTACCACAGGCACCGGCTTGCCCCAGCCGATGCCAAAACCGGTCAACGCCGTCACCAGCATCATGACGGTGCCCAGCGGATCGAGGTGCACCAACGGGTTGAGCGATACGCGGCCCATCAGCCGGGCGGTAGGATCGCCCAGTTGGTCGGCGCTCCAGGCATGGGCGCATTCATGCACGGTAATGGCAATAAGCAAGCCCAAGATCGTTGCTACAAAATAAAAGGGATTTCCAATCATAAAAATATACGCTATAAGGAGAATTCCCACCACGAGCCAAAAGATTCTATTCTGTTGAATTCGTGACCACCAAGTATTTGCATTCATAGTCGTAAGATTATACCATAGTTAAGCGCGGAGGCGAATTTAACGATAGATCATTAGGAGGGATGATGCGCCTTCAGGAACGTCTCTGGAACCCTTATCTGCTGGTGTTCCTCAGCAGCAGTTGTATCATGATCATGGAAGTCGTGGCCAGTCGACTGATTGCGCCGAGGGTTGGCGTGTCCATACACACCTGGACGTCGGTTATTGGCGTGGTGTTGGCCGGCATCTCGATAGGCAACTATATCGGCGGCCGGTTGGCCGACTGGCGCCCCACGTGGGGGACGCTGGGCAGCCTCTTGAGTCTGGCATCGCTGAGTTGTCTGGCGACTCTGTGGCTGAACAACGATCTCCACGAGTTCACCCTGTCGGGCGAGGTCCCGATGATGGCCTGGGTGCTGGCCTATGTCGCCGGGGTCTTTTTCCTGCCCAGCGTGATACTGGGCTGCATCTCGCCCATCGTCGTCAAGCGTACCCTGCAAAGGCTGACCGAGACCGGCAGCGTCGTGGGGCGTATCTATGCCAGTTCGGTGGCGGGCAGCATCTTTGGCACCTTTGCCGCCGGTTTCTGGTTGATCAGCAATCTAGGCACCAAGAACACGGTGTTGGTGGCGGCAACGTTGCTGATGACTTTGGGGATTTGGTTCTTGAGCATTGGTTCATGGTCACGCGCCTTGTTGCGCGTCGCCGCCGCACTGACGATCTTTGGCGGTAGCGTCTGGATGCTCCAGAGCAACGGCTTTTTAAGGCCAGAGTGCTTGATGGAGACCCATTACTATTGTATCAATGTAAACACGGTCGAGAGGGACGGCATGGAGGTTCAGGAGATGCTCCTCGACCGTCTGGTGCACAGCTACAACAACCTCGAGGACCCCACCCACCTCGTCTATGACTATACCCGGACCTATGTCGGCCTGATGGGGCCCTTGGCCGAGCGCAACCCCGAGCTATCCCTCTTCTTTGTCGGCGGGGGAGGCTATACGGTGCCCCGTTATGTCGAGGCCATCTGGCCCGACATGGAGATCGTCGTGTCCGAGATCGATCCAGGGGTGACCCTGGTCGCCCAGCAATACATGGGCCTGGACCCCAACTCGGACATTCGCACTTTTAACGCCGACGCCCGCAACGTCCTGGCCTGGCAAACGGAGCCGGACTCGTTCGACATTATCTTTGGCGACGCCTTTAGCGACTATTCGATCCCCTACCATCTCACCACCCTCGAGTTCACCGAACTGGTCGACCGTGCGCTGCGCGACGACGGGTTCTATTTCGCCAACGTCATCGATGGGGGCATTCACGGGCATTTCTTGCGCGCCTATGTCCACACCCTGCGCGAGGTGTTCCCGCATGTCATCGTGATTCCCTCGCATGAGGCGTGGCAGAACACGGTGCGCAGCACCTTTGTCATCGCCGCCGGCCATAGACCGATCGATGTCAGCGGCCTTGACGCGTACCCGCCATTATCGTCAGAAGCCCTGGACGAATACCTGGCCATGGAGCCCGCCCTCGTCCTCACCGATGACTATGTGCCGGTGGACAATCTCATGGCGCCGGTGGCCGAGGATTCCTTCTTTACCGTCGAGCTGAGTCCCGACATGATCAGCCGCATCGTCCCGCGCATCGTGGTCGTGGGGATCGCGGGCGGGGTGCTCTTTTTGGCCGTGTTGGCGTTGCTCGTGTACCGCTGGTACGCCAGGCGAGATCGCCGCGTGCAAGCCGAGAGCCACGCCCAAGGCGAATAACCGCCGCTCGCCCAAAACCTGGGGCGCGATGACCTCTTCGGGTGCCGAGCGCAATTCGAAGAGTTCGCGTCGCAGTCGGTCGTAGGTGTTCTGGGTCGCCCCCGGTTGGATCCACGTCTCGGCCCCCGACTCGCCGACGGTCACCAGCCCAATCGGATCGTCGTGCTGGCGAGCTTCCAACACGTATTCGAGGCCGACTTCTCTGAGGTAATCGAGTTTGGTCTCGGCGAGTGGCCCCTCCCACAGCGCCGAGCGGGTATCGATCAGCAAAAACGAGGCCCGGTCTCGCTCGCTCTCGTACTCACGCACATACGGCGAGCCAAGCCGGGCGGTCGCGTTCCAGTCGATGAGTTTTGCAGCATCCCCGGGCAGATACTCTCGCAGTTCGGCGATCTCGAGGGTCGATCCGAGGAAGCCACCGCCGTGTTCACCCAGGCTCGCAGTTACTTGCTGTCCGCCCCTCCCCACGTGGACGTTCCTGGGTTTTCGAGGCTCGACGCGCACCACGGGTGGGGTACCCACCTCGAGTGTCTGAGCGAAGAGTCCATCGGAGACGGTCACCGTTGCCTTCTGAAATCGGTGTTCGCCCGCAATCGGCCAGCCCACAGGTGTCGTCTGGGTGGCGTCGGTCTCCCCACTGTCGACGCTTACCTCGAGCGAGGAGGTGACGTGGGCCGCTGGGGGGAGTCCCGACTGGACCGCGATATCGACGGATGTCGGAGCCTCGAGGTGGACACCGAGGGTGACGGCCATCTCATCTCCGGTGTGGATTGCTGAGGCCGAGGG
>SKLG01000279.1 GCA_007123335.1 Anaerolineae bacterium
ACGCTGGAGAGGTATACGCCGACGTCGCCCAGGTAGGCCTGCGCCGCTCTGGACACCACCAGGACCAGAGTATACAACAGGCCGAATTTGAGGGCCGGGCTGAGTTCAAAGGGGTTCGCGAACTCGATATCACCCGTCTCTTCGGTGCGTTGCGCCATATAGAGATAGCCGCCATAGAGCAAGCCGACAAACGCCGAGGCCAGCAGCGGCACCAAGAGCAGTTGCATCAGGGGAAAATTGAGCGCGCCCACGATGACCAGCACCCGCAGAAACATGGTCGTCCACGAGACTGCGATGGCAAAGGCCAGGGGGCGGGCCAGATTGGCATTACCACGGCTGCGTTGAGCAAAGCTGATCGTCACCGCCGTGCTCGACACCAGCCCACCCAGGAGGCCGCTCAGCCCGATGCCCTGCTTGGGCCCCAGGATCTTGATCAGCGCATAGCCCGAAAAGCTGATGCCAGAGATAAAGACCACCATGAGCCAGATGCGGTAGGGGTTGAACACATCCAGCGGCGGGGGGCCATAGTTCTGGTTGGGCAACACCGGCAGGATGACGATGGTAATGACGGCGAATTTGAGCGTGGCGAACAAGTCTTGGCGCGAGAGTCGCTCGACGAACTCGTGCATCTCGACCTTGAGGGAGAGTAGCACCGTGGTAACGACGCCGATGGCCGCGGCCAGCGCATACAGCTCATGATAGCAGAGCACCCCGGCCAGGATGGTCACCATCGCCGAGGTCTCGGTGGTCACGCCCATGCGCCCCAGGCCGGTGTTGGCATAATAGGCGATCATGATCAGCCCGCCAAAGGTGACGAGAACGGCGACCAGGGGCCAGGGCGTACCCGTCAGCTCGTTCAACAGCCCGGCGGTGCAGCCCGCCAGAGCCAGCAGGGGAAAGGTCCGCACGCCGGCAAAGAGCTTTTCCTTGCGCTCGCCCAGAGCATACTCGCGCTGCAACCCCACCAACAGGCCGATGGCCAGGGCGCTCGCAAACCGCAGGAACAGATCTACCTCGTTCATTCCCTCGTCACATTGCTCCGCTTTCCATGATTCCTTTTACTATAAACAGTCCTCGGAACAATGTCAAACAGCGTCTGTTAAGGATCATTTATGCGCAAAATAACTTGATAAAAGATTTTATAGCGGTAAAAAATATATACACTGATGAATGTCCGCATGCTCTCTTGAAGGTGGCAGATCAAGTAGGCGATAGCGTGATGGCGATCCCTAGTTTGACAGAATGCGTAAAACAGCGTATAATTGTTGGTGCTGCGATCCTTGCATGTGGAGGATTTCCGGCGGCCTTTCCTGTTGGGATGGCAGCAAGAGACCCGTTTGTGCGAGGGAGGGATCTGGATCCAATACGAGCTGGTTCGGCAGCGGTGCTGTGATTCGTGTTTGTGTGCCACCTGTTATTGTCCACGTGTCTGGGTAATGGCCACTGGCTTGCCTCCCGCTTTTTCCCTCTTCTCCAGTCGCCGCGTCAGGGTTCATGTCCGCGTGTCCGTAGATTGTCTCAACGCCACCCCGCTCTAGCCGAGGCGTCGGACCAAAGATCGAAAAGGAGGCCAGAGTTGCGAGTTGTCGTACCCTCTGCGGGTTTTGGGACCCGTCTGCGACCGCACACCTATTCCAAGCCCAAGCCGCTGGTCAGTGTGGCCGGTCGACCGGTGCTCGACCATGTCATGGATTCCCTGGGTGATCTAAAAGTCGAGCAGTATGTCTTTATTGTCGGGTATCTGGGCGACCAGATCGAGGCCCATCTGCGCGAGCATTATGACGTCCCGCTCACCTTTGTGGAGCAAAAGGAGCTGCTGGGCCAGGCTCATGCCCTCGCTCTGGCGAAGGAGCATATTCACGGCCCGGTGCTGATCCTCTTTATCGACACCCTCTGTGACGCCGACCTGGCCATGTTGGAGCATAGCGACGACGACGGGGTGCTGTTTGTCAAGCGGGTCGAGGATCCGCGCCGTTTCGGCGTGGTCGAGGTCGGCGACGACGGTTATGTCACTCGACTCATCGAAAAGCCCGACACGATGGAGAACGATCTCGCCGTGATCGGCGCCTATTATGTGCGCGACGGCGAGTGGCTGATGCGCTCGGTGGACGCCCTCTTGGCGCGCAAGCAGATGACCAAGGGCGAGTATTATCTCGCCGACGCCATGCAGATCATGATCGACGAGGGCGCACGCTTCCGGCCTGCGCCGGTGACCATGTGGGAGGATTGCGGCAAGCCCGAGACGTTGCTGCAGACCAACCGCTATCTGCTGGAGCACGGCCATAGCACCGAGGGGCAGGGCGAGATCGTCGCCTCGGCCATCGTTCCACCGGTGTATATTGCGCCCACGGCGCACATTGAGCATTCGGTGGTGGGGCCTCACGTCTCGGTGGGCGAGGGTTGTGTCATCCGCAACGCCATCGTGCGCGACAGCATCCTCGATCGCGGGGCGACGGTGCGCGACATGGCCCTGGATGGCTCCATCCTTGGCCGCGAGGCCTCTGTCCGTGGCAATCCTTCCCAGCTCAATATCGGGGATGCCAGCGAGATCGTGCTCGACGGCAATAACCGCGAGGGATAAGCAAATCCCCCAGCGGTGTTCTACTGTGAATGGTATGGTCCATGTGTTACCGCAAAGGAGGTGTGCCAGAATATGACGTCTGTGCATCGGCACGAGGGAGAGTCTTTTGAGAGCCTGTTCCGCCGCTTTAAAAAGCAAGTGCAGAACGAGCGCATCCTCTCCCAGATTCGTCGCCGTCGGTTCTACGAAAAGCCCTCTCAAGAACGCAAACGCAAGGCGGCCAAGAAACTACGCAAGAGCCGTCGCACCACATACAAGGATTTGGAGCGCGCCTGGCGTTAGACGCGCTATGTTGGGCGCCTAGTGCCCACATCGGTCGCCATCCTGCCCGGTAGGAGCGACATGGGGTAGCATCCCCTCTCGTCTTCCCGAGGCCCATGCCCTGACCAGGCAACCGTCCTCGACGGGTTGGTATGGTGACCGTGACATCGCAAGGAACACGCAGAAAGGAATAAGTTGTGGGTCGTAAAGTGAATCCCATTGGGTTCCGGCTTGGTTATATCAAGGATTGGGACTCGAAATGGTACGCCGAGGGTCCCGAGTACGCCGAACTATTGCACGAGGATCTGCAAATCCGCGATCTGATACACGAGCATCTGGAGCGGGCCGGTGTGGCGCGTATCGAGATCGAGCGCTATCCCAAGCGAATCACCGTCACGATAAACACCGCCAAGCCCGGTGTGGTGATCGGTCGGCGAGGCGCGAATATTAATGAGCTCAAGGAAAAGATCGAGGCCTTGGGATCCACGGAACTGCCGGGGTTGGATGGCAAGACCCTGCGCCTCGATGTGGTCGAGATCGACCTACCCGAGCTATCGGCCAAGGTGGTGGCCGAGGATGTGGCCCTGCAGCTCGAGCGCCGCGTCTCGCAACGCCGCGCCATGCGCCAGGCCATCCAGCGCACCATGCGCGCGGGAGCCGAAGGCTGCAAGATCATCTGCAAGGGGCGCCTGTCGGGCGCCGAGATGTCGCGCATCGACTGGATGCACGAGGGGCGCGTGCCGCTGCACACGTTGCGCGCCGACATTGATTTCGCCGTCGAAGAGGCGATCACCCCGTATGGTCGCATCGGCGTCAAGGTTTATATCTATCGCGGTGATGTCCTGCCCGAGCTAGAAGAGGGCGAGTCTGAGCCGGCGTTAGCGCCGCTGTAGAAAAGAGGATATCATCATGTTGATGCCCAAACGACGCAAGTATCGCAAGGAACATCGTGGCCGCATGAAGGGCAAGGCCTATCGCGGCTCCACGGTGCACTATGGCGAGTATGGCCTCAAGGCCGAAGAGCCCGCCTGGATCACCAGCCGCCAGATCGAGGCCGCCCGCCGGGCCATCGTCCGTCAGTTGCGGCGCAGCGGACAGGTGTGGATTCGCATCTTTCCCGACAAGCCGGTGACGCAAAAGGCCGCCGAGACCCGCATGGGCAGCGGCAAGGGCGCCGTCGATCATTACGTCGCCGTGGTCAAGCCGGGCCGTATCCTGTTCGAGGTGGGCGGCGTGGACGAAGCGACGGCCGAGCGTGCCCTCTGGCTGGCGGCGCAAAAAATGCCCATCAAGACGCGCTTTGTGAGCCGCGAAGCGGTCTGATTCCGTCGGGAGGCGGTTCTGACGAGGCTCCATTTGCTCTAGATGATCGCCTGTCGACGATACATCCTGGATCAATATAGATGAGCAAGGAGCAAGAGATGGAAGGACTATACTACTCGGTAGGTAGCAAGGTGGTACATCCCTGCTATGGCGCGGGGACGGTGGTGCGTATTCAGAAAAAGAGCCTGGGCGAGATCTCCCATACCTATTATGTGATCGACACCCTTCCCGGCTCGATGCGCGTCATGGTGCCCATCAACCAGGCCGATGATGTGGGCCTACGTCAGGTCGGCAGCGCAGAGAGGCTGCGCAGCATCCTGCAGGATTGCGGCGATGCGCCGGATGCCGACGACATTGACACCAACTTTCGGACCCGCTCGGCCGAGATGAGCGAACAGCTCAAATCGGGCTCTTTTGAGGAGGTGGCCGAGGTGGTGCGCATGCTCTTCTTTATGAACACCAGGCGCAGTCTGGGCATGACCGATCGACGGTATTTTGAGCAGGGCAAAGAGATCCTCTCCGGCGAGCTGGCGCTGGCCACGGGCCAGGATATGGACCGCGCCAAGCAAGAGGTCGAGGGCTATCTCAACGGCATGTTGGATGTGGAGGAAGTCGAAGCCTAGACCTCATGCACTGGCGGGCGGCGATTCAGATCGCCTCGCCCCAGTATTTGAGCATCTTGTGGGCCGGTCAGGGCGGCGTTTCGAATCGCCGCCCTGACCGGCTTTGTGTGTCGCCGAGGCATACGGATTTACGCCGCCTTTAGGCCTCTTTAACGGCTTGTTGGTGCACGGGCGCTCCCGGCTGTGGCATCATAGAGTACAGGGATTCTATCATGCCAGGAGTTGCCCATCGTGCGCCTTATCTGGGATAGACTGACACGGGCGCTCAGAAGCGCCGCGCCTCCGAGCGCCACGCCCACCATAATGTTTCTCAGGCGGCTCGTCATCGTTGGCGTGTTGGCCCTGGCCTATATCGTATTCTTTCCCCTGTTGCACGCCTCGACCGGCTCGGCTGCCTGGCTCGGCCTCTCGTTGGTTCCGGTGCTTGTGGCCGGCTGGTTCTGGTGCTACAAGGGAGGCATCATCGCTGCCGTCCTGGCCGTGGCGCTCACCGAGGTGCAAACCACCCTGCTCATCCCCGATATGGCCAGATCGGTGCCACGACATGCCTCCTCGGCCCTCGTGGCCCTCACCGTCTTGGGGCTGGGCGGCGCCGCTGCCGGCTATGTAGGGCGGCTGCGCGTCAGCCTGGCCCGTGAGCGAGCCGAGCGGGAGCGGGTGCAGGGTGCGCTGGGGGCCAGCGAGGAGCGCTTTCGCGCCATATGCGACGCGGCCACCGACGCCATGCTGATGATGGATCCTCAGGGCCGCATCTCCTTCTGGAATCAGGCGGCGACCAAGATCCTGGGCTGGTCGGCCGAGGAGGCGCTGGGGCAGAACCTCCACGCTCTGCTGGCCCCCCGCGAGTATATGGCCGCCTATGAGCAGGGCTTTCGGCGCTTTTGCGTCAGCGGCAACGGCTCGGTGGTGGGCCAGGTGCTCGAGCTGTCGGCCTTGCGCAAGGATGGCCGACCCTTCCCTGTGGAGGTCTCGGTGGGGCGGGTGCGCCTCGAGGACCAGTGGCACGCCGTGGGCCTGTTGCGCGACATCACCGAGCGCAAGCGTGTGGAGCGGGCGTTGGAGGAGAATGAGCAGCGCCTGCGCCTGATCCTGCGATCGGTGCTCACCGGCATCGTGCTCATCGACGCCGAGACCCACGAGATCGTCGATGTGAACCCCGTGGCCGAGCGGATGATCGGCCGCAGCCGCCAGGAGATCATCGGCAGCGAGTGTTTCTCCTTCTTTGTCTGTCCCTCCGATCGCGGCCAATGCCCCATCACCTCTGGCCATCATCGGATCAAGCGCGCCGAGCGGGCGATCCTCACCGCCGATGGCCGCGAGATCCCGGTGCTCAAGAGCGTGACGCCCATCGAGGTCGATGGCCGTAGGATGTTGCTCGATAGCTTTGTAGACCTCTCGCAACAGCGCGCCCTGGAGGCCGATCTGCGCGCGGCCAAGGAACAGGCCGAGACGGCCAACGAGCTCAAGAGCCAGTTCCTGGCCACCATGAGCCACGAGATTCGCACGCCCATGAATGGCGTCATCGGGATGATCGGCCTGCTGCTGGACACCGAGCTATCCGCCGAGCAGCACGACTTTTGCCAGCGCGCCGCCAACAGCGCCGAGGCGTTGCTCACGCTGATCAACGACATCCTCGACTTTTCCAAGATCGAGGCGGGCAAGCTCGATCTGGAGATCCTTGATTTTGATCTGCGCACCACCATCGAGGAGGTGAGCGATA
>SKLG01000022.1 GCA_007123335.1 Anaerolineae bacterium
ACGAGAAGCTTGTGCGAAGCGCCGCGCTGGGCATCGAGGCTCTGAACGCCAGATATCCACGTGAAGGGGCTGATCCGTTTTATCTCTTGCATCGCAAGAGGCTTTGGAACCCCGCAGAGAACTGTTGGATGGGTTGGGAGCGCAAGCGCGGCAAGCTGCACGAGTTTAACCGATTATTGCGCGGCGCTGAGGATACGACGTACACCCACTTGGTGGGGGACCTTGAGCGTTTGGCCCATGTGCGCTATGTGATCACCCTCGATGCGGATACGGTGTTGCCGCCCGATAGCGCCTCACGGATGATCGGCACGCTTGACCATCCGCTGAATCGCCCGCTGTTTTTTGACGATGGCCGTCGGGTCGAGTCCGGATATACGATCCTCCAACCTCGGACCGAGGTCAAGCCGGCAACCGCTAATCGCTCTCCCTTTACCGATATCTTTTCCGGTGATATCGGCATCGATCTGTACACCCGCGCGGTGTCTGATCCTTACCAGGACCTATTTGGAGAGGGCATCTTTGTCGGCAAAGGCATCTATGATGTGGATGCCTTTATGCGCAGTCTGGATGGCCGCGTTCCCGAAAATGCGCTATTGAGCCACGATCTCTTTGAAGGGATCCACGGACGTGCAGGGCTGGTTACCGACGTCCTGCTTTATGAGGATTACCCCTCTACCTATCTGGCCTATGCCCACCGACTGCATCGCTGGGTGCGTGGTGACTGGCAGATCCTGCCCTGGCTTTGGGGGCGGGTGCCCTCGTCAAACGTTCGGACCGAAGGCAATGGCTTGTCCGCCCTCGACCGCTGGAAGATATTGGACAATCTGCGGCGCAGCTTGCATCAGCCGACGACGTTGCTCATGCTCGCTCTGGGGTGGCTGTGGTTTGCCGGTTCTCCGGTATTTTGGACGCTTGTGCCTCTGGCGCTTTCAGGCTTGTCGCCGATACTTGGGTTTGTCGAGGCGATTGTTGCCAGGGCGCTAGACACAGAAGAGACGCCAGTGCTGCCCATGACCAAGCGCCAGGTGCTGCGTTGGGGACTCTCGGTGATCTTGATGCCCTATGAGGCGTTGTTGATGCTCGACGCGATTACTACCACGTTGGTCCGTTTGTACATCACTCATCGGCGCATGCTGCAATGGACCACGGCGGCCCACACGATGCGGTTGTTCGGAAGCCAGCGGCGCGTTGCGGTGACCTGGGCGCGCATGGGAGCCGCCTCTATACTGGCGCTTGGCCTCGGTGTGCTGATCGCCCTCATCCGTCCTGTAGCGTTGACCGTCTCTATGCCTTTTGTCATCTTGTGGGTCTTTGCACCACAGATAACCTTTTGGCTGGCGCGTCCCCATCGTATGGAGCAAGAAACCCTTGATGAGGACGAGGTTGAGGCGTTGCGTCGCCATGCTCGCCGCACGTGGCTCTTTTTCGAGACCTTTGTGGGGCCGGGTGACCACTGGTTGCCGCCGGATCACTTTCAGGAGGAGCCTCGTGGTCTGGTAGCCCATCGCACCTCGCCTACGAACATCGGGCTGTTATTGCTATCTACTATGGTCGCTTACGAGCTAGGCTACATTGGCGTCATGGAGCTAGAGCTGCGCATCGACTCGACGCTTGATACTCTCGACGAGATGGAGCATCATCGCGGCCACCTGTTGAACTGGTATGATACCCAGAGCCTCGACCCGCTGGAGCCACGGTATGTGTCCACCGTGGATAGCGGCAATTTGGCCGCTTCGCTCCTTGTCGTCAAACAGGGGCTCATGGAATTGTGTCAAGCGCCTGTGCTGCGCTGGCAGGAGGCTCATGGTCTCCTTGATACCCTCGGCGTTCTTGATGAGGTTATTGCGCGGGCGCGCTCGGCGACGTCGGCGAAAGATACGGCGTCTCTGTCCGATGTGCTGGAGCAGGTTCGTCAGGATGTGGAGGATGCCCATGATGACCCTGCTCTTTGGGGTGATCTGGTGGGTAGGCTCGCCTCAGACCTTTGGCCTACCGTGGAGGAACGACTGCGCAGCCTGATAGATAAAGATGGATCACGGATGGGGCCCGACGTGCTCGGCGATCTGCGCATTTGGGCCGATCGCGCACAGCACCATGTGCGCAATATGGAACAGGAGCTCAGCACCATGATGCCCTGGATCTCTATATTGCCTGAGGCGCCTGACGAACTGGCTCACTCGTCCGACGACGAACTTATGGCGATGTGGCATGCGCTCGTGGCAGAGTTGCCGTCCATTTGCAGTTTGGAGGATCTCGTGCGATGTTCCGCACGCGCGGGAGAGCGGTTGCAGACCTTGACCGAAGAGCTTGAGCGCCGCAACGGAAGCTCGGATGCCTGGTCCGAGTCGATCGATTGGTGTGAGCGGTTGCAAGAGGGCTTACAGACGGACGAACGGGTCGTGCGTGGTCTGGTGAACGATGCTCATACATTGGCCGAGCAGGCCGAGCGGATGTTCGATGCCATGTCCTTTGACTTTCTTTACAATCATCAACGTGAGGTCTTTTACCTGGGCTATAATGTCTCTAATGAGCGAATCGATGAGACACACTATGATCTGCTGGCGTCGGAAGCGCGCATCGCCAGTCTCGTGGCAATCGGCAAAGGCGATGTGCCCGCCAGTCACTGGCTGCATCTGAGCCGACCGATGATGCGCGTCGATGGCTTGCGCATGTTGTTATCTTGGAACGGCTCCATGTTCGAGTATCTCATGCCGATCCTCTTTATGCGCAACTATCCCGGCATGCTCCTGGCGCAGACCTACGAGGCGGTGGTTCGGTGCCAGATCGCCTATGGCGAAGCCAATGATGTACCCTGGGGTATCTCGGAATCGGGGTACTATGGTTTTGATGCCGATCGCAACTATCAATATCGTGGATTCGGCGTTCCGGGCACGGGTCGCAAGCGTGGTCTGGCTGATGACTTGGTGATCACCCCCTATGCTTCTATGCTGGCATTACCTGTTCGTCCTCGTGCGGTCATACGCAATATTGATCATCTCAAACGCGAAAAGATGCTGGGCCGTTTTGGCTTCTATGAGGCTATCGACTATACCCAGTCGCGGCTACCGTTGGGGCGCAAAAGTGCTCGAGTGCTGTCGTTCATGTCCCACCATGCAGGGATGACTCTGGTGGCTATGGCGAACACCCTGTGCGATGGCGCCATCGTCGAGCGCTTTCATCGTGTGCCGCTCATTCAGAGCGTTGATCTCTTGCTGCAAGAACGGGTGCCTGTGGAGGCTCCCCTGCAAGAGGCGCAAGGAAGCTCGGCCGGTTCCGTTCGCGTGACGGGTAACGGCGTCGAACTAGAGCCCTGGGATGAAGAGTCTGAAAGCGATTGGTTGGCTACTGCTCCGAGTGTTCATTATCTATCTAATGGGCGTTACGGAGTGCTCATTACCTCGAACGGTGGAGGATATAGCTCCTGGCGCGATGAAAGGGGGGGGGCTGCTGGGGAGAGTATCGCGTTGACGCGCTGGCGCGCCGATTCCTCACTCGATGATTGGGGGCAATGGGTCATGGTCCAGAGTATGGACGATGGCCAGGTCTGGTCGCTGACCCGTCAGCCTCTGGGCAAATCCGGTGAGTGCCACTGTCGCTATTATCCTCATGTGGTCGAGTTTCACACTCGCCGGGGGAATCTCGCCGGTCTGATGCATGTGGCCGTCTCACCTGGCGATGACATTGAGGTGCGGCGTATCACGCTTACGAATCACGGTGACGAGCCCCAGCGTGTTCGCGTGATGAGCTATGCTGAGCCGACGCTGGCCCTTCAAGGTGGAGATCGGCGCCATCCGGCGTTCAACAAGCTCTTTATCGAAAGTGAATGGTTGCCCGAGAGACAGGCCCAGCTTCTGACCCGACGGCAGCGATCTGCTGATGAAAAATCCATCTTTGTGGGGCATGGTTTGGTGAGATCGAGCACAGATGATGCCAGTTGCCGCTGGATGGACGTTCAGTACGAGGGCGACCGCGAGCGCTTTATTGGGCGGGGAAACAGTATCCGCCAAGCGATGGCATTGACCAATGCCGACGAGGCTCTCACGGGCTCTGAAGGCGCGACGTTAGACCCGCTTCTTTGCATCGGCCAAACGCTGGAGATCGACGGCCATGCCCACTGTAGCCTTTACTATCTTACCGCAGCAGCGGGTTCGCGTGACGGGCTATTGGGCATTTTGGAGACTTATGCAGATGAGCATGTCCTAGAATCGGTGTTTACCGAAGCTGCGACGCAGAGCAGCGACGAGCTGGCCGCGTTAGGGCTCACATCAGAGGACGTGGCTCGCTATCAGCGACTGCTATCGGCCCTGCTATACCCCGATCGTGGCTTGCGTGCCGAGGACGATGTGCTGATGGCCAACCGATATGGACAGCGCCATCTATGGCCTTACGACATCTCGGGGGACTATCCGGTCCTACTGGTTCGTGTGGAGAAAATCGAGGATTCGGCACTGATCCGAGACTTGTTGCGTGCCCATACCTATTGGCGTCAGCGGGGATTGATGATCGATCTGGTCATCTTGAACGACAAGGCATCCGGTTATGCCAGCGAGCTGGATCAGCATCTGCGGCGCCTGGTGAGTCGAACCGATGGCGATCACTGGTTGAACCGGCGGGGTGGCATCTTTGTCCTGCGCAGTGACCAGCTGGCCGAGGGTGAAGAGGCCTTGTTGCTCAGCGTCGCTCGCGTGATTCTGCATGCGTCACTGGGCCCGTTGGATGGCGATGAGGGATCCCTGGCAGAGAGCCGTCGTGATAGAATCGCCGCTCGCATGCGCAGAGCGTCTCTGCCCGCGCTTCAGGCGGTGAGAGCTGCTGATCAAGACCCCGAGACTGAGCCGGTGCCGCGACCTGAAGGGCTAGAGATGGATAGTGGCTATGGCGGGTTGACGTCGGATGACGGCGCCGAACGCGCCGAGTACTGTGTGGTACTCGATGATGGTCGTCGGACACCAGCCCCCTGGGTAAATGTGATCGCAAATCCAGGGTTTGGCTTTTTGGTGTCAGAGTTGGGGTCCAGTTTTACCTGGGCCACAAACAGTGGCGAGAATCGCCTGACGCCCTGGCATAATGACCCTGTATGTGATGAATCCGGCGAAGGCCTTTATCTGCGTGACGAGGAGACGGCGGAGGTCTGGTCGCCTACGCCTCTTCCCGCTGGCGTCGAGACGCGCTACATAGTGCGTCACGGCGCGGGTACATCTAGCTTTGAGCATCGTAGTCATGGTCTGGAGCAGCATCTGCGCCTATGTGTATCTCCGGAGGACCCGGTCAAGATCGTCTCGTTGCGTCTGACCAACCTCTGGGACCGGACGCGGCGACTCACCGCCACCTACTATGCCGAGTGGGTTCTGGGAGTCACGCGCGATGATACCCAACAATATCTCCTGCCTTTTTATGAGCCCGATGAACATGCTTTGCTGGCCCGAAATCCCTACAACGAAGAGTTTGGTGAGGCTGTTGCCTTTTTAGCAAGTAGCGATAACGTGCATGGCCTGACAACGGATCGAACCGAGTTCCTTGGGCGCTGTGGATCGCGCCGTAATCCTGCGGCGTTGGGCCGCATCGGTTTGAGTGGCCGTGTCGAGCCCGGACGAGATCTGTGCGGGGTCTTGCAAGTTCACCTTGACATACCCCCGAACTCCGAGCGCGAGATCTATTTTGTGCTCGGGCAGGGTGCCGATTATGAGACGGCTCTCGACCTGGCGAAGACCTATCGCCAACCGGAACGTGCTGCCGCTGTGTGGGATGAGGCTCGTCACCACTGGGATGACATTCTTGGTGCGGTGCAGGTCGAGACACCAGACAAGGCGCTCGATGGCATACTCAATCGCTGGAGTCTCTACCAGGCGCTATCCTGTCGTATCTGGGGGCGGTCGGGATTCTACCAGTCGAGCGGCGCCTTTGGCTATCGCGATCAGCTTCAGGATGTGATGGCGCTGTTGCACACCAGGCCCGATCTGGCCCGAGGGCAGATTCTCAATGCTGCGGCGCACCAGTTTGAGGCCGGCGATGTGCTCCATTGGTGGCATCCACCCTCTGGTCGAGGTGTGCGTACCCGCATCACCGATGATTTGCTCTGGCTGCCCTTTGTGACTGCCGAGTATGTGCAGGTGACCGGCGATGCAGCAATCCTCAATGAGACAGCGCCCTTTGTGCAAGGTGAACCGTTGGAGGAGGGCGAGGAGGAACGCTACGGGCACTGGGAAAAGACGGAACAAGAGTATTCCATCTATGAGCACTGCCGACGGGCGTTGAGTGAGGGCACCACCTCAGGGGCCCATGAGCTGCCCCTGATCGGCACCGGCGACTGGAATGATGGTCTTGACCGCGTTGGTCACGATGGGCGCGGCGAAAGTGTCTGGCTGGCCTGGTTCCTGGCGTCGGCTCTCGAGCGGTTCGCGCCTTTGGCCGAGCTGCAGGGCGACGAAGAACGTGCACAGAGCTATCGCCAACAGGCCGAAGCCTTGCGTCATAGGGTGAACGAGGTCGCCTGGGATGGCGAATGGTATATCCGCGCGTTTTATGACAATGGGGATCCGCTGGGTTCGGCGGCGAGCGAGGAATGCCAGATCGACTCCTTGCCGCAGTCCTGGTCGGTGCTATGGCGTGGTGATGATCCACTCGCCCAGGACCTTCAAGGCGAGCGATCTCGTATCGCTCTCGAATCGGCGGTGAAAAAGTTGGTGCGCCACGAGGAACAGCTCGCGCTGCTTTTCGCACCACCTTTTGACGAGACGCCTCAAGATCCAGGCTACATCAAGGGCTATCCTCCTGGTGTTCGTGAGAATGGCGGCCAGTACACGCATGCAGCCATATGGTTCGCGTGGGCGATCGCCGATCTTGGGCACGCCGATCTGGCCCATAAAATGTTCTCCTTTATCAATCCGCTGCGTCGTGTTACGCCCGAGATCGTCGAAAGATATGCTGTGGAGCCCTATGCAGTGGTAGCCGATATCTATGGCGTGCCGCCTCATACAGGGCGTGGTGGATGGACGTGGTACACTGGATCGGCCGCATGGCTCTATCGCTTGGGTCTTGAGAGACTGCTTGGGGTTCAGCGCCGGGGCGATATGTTGCGCATCATCCCTTGCATCCCTGCGGAGTGGGAGAGCTATCAGGTGCTCTATCGCTATGGTGAGAGCAAATATCACATTACCGTGCGTAATCCCGATGGCGTATCCACGGGTACCACCTCTGTGTCGGTTGACGATCAAGAGATCGATGGTGACGGCATCCGGCTGGTCGATGACGGACAGACTCATAAAGTGGAGGTTCGTCTGGAACAGCAGACGGAGGACTCGAAGAGCAGAGCTGACGCTTATTCTTCTAGAGAATGAGTTGGCGCTTGTGCGGGGCTGTCCGCTGAAAAAGAGGTGGCGATGGAGGTCTCCTTCGCCACCATCACCATCGTTTGTAGGTTGATATTGGGGCAACGCGGTGAGATGGCACAGCCGGGGCTGATGATATCGATGCCCGCATCGACACAGCCAAGGACCTGCTGCCTGATCTCATGGGGTGTGCCCAATAACAGATCGGTAGTGTTGATATTGCCCATGAGGGTGAACGCCCCGCCTGCCTTTTCCTTCATCGTTGCTGGATCGACGGCCCAATCAAAGTTAAAGCAGGTGATGCCGCTGTCAATCAGGGCATCTACACGCGGGGTCATGTTGCCGCAGATGTGCATGATCGTTGGTGCCGGGATTTGTGCCACCAGGCGTTGATGCGCATCGCTAAGGAATGCCCGGTGCATCGCCGGGGAGAGCATATTCCCTCCCGCGCCCCCTTCACCGATGGCTACGGCATCGGCGCCAGCCTCTACCTCCGCAGCAGCGCAGCGGGCCAGGATTTCCACGGCGACGTCGAGCATAGCGTGCACGCGGTCGGGCCTTTCGATCATGTCCATCATGGTGGCATCGACGCCATGAAGCGCTTGCACCATCGATAGCGGCCCCATGATCTTGGCGAGGATTGCCACTTGGTCACCGTAGCGCTGTTGCGCCAGGCGAGTGGCAGCCAGATAGGTGCGGATCGGCTCGCGATAAAGAAGATCGTCGGGAATGGTGGCGTCTCCCGCTTCCCGCCAGATAGGCGGGCCATAGGTGGGGTAGGTATCGATCGAGCCCCAATCCATCTTGGAGCCGAGAGCGGCTGGCTCACCAAAGTAGGTGATGTTAAAGGTGACGGCGTCGAGCCCCAGCACCTCGTGGTTGGCCCAGCAGAGGCGCACCAACGCCTCGGGATCGTGATGCACGGCGGGCATGGTGCAGCCGGTGGATTGCTGCAGCTCGACGGTGGTCAGCGCGGCCACATGAGCCACCGGCGTGCGATCGGTCGGTTCGCCACGGAGCGCTGCCAGGAACCGCTCGCGGGAATTCATGGCTTTACGTCCTCGTTCTCACAGGGAACCGTCGATAATCACGTCCACCAGTGTCGGGCCATCGGTGTTGAGCGCGTCGTCTAGAGCGCCCCGCAGAGCATCGGACTGCTCGACGCGCCAGGCGCGCAGCCCCAAGCCTTCGGCGATGCGCGTGAAATCGATCTCAGGATCCCCCAAATCGGTGCCCAGGAACGCAAGGTCGGCGGTGGCTTCCTCGCCCAGATGGCGGATGAGATTCACTTTAAGGATGCGGTAGGAGCTATTGTTGCACAGGATATAGGTTATCGGCAAGCGGAGGCGTGCTGCTGTCCACAGAGCTTGGATGGCATAAAGCGCCGAGCCGTCGCCGATCACGGCCACGACTTTGCGCTCGGGCTGGGCCAGGGCGACGCCTATAGCCGCTCCGCAACCCCAGCCGATGGCTCCGCCGCGCAAAAAGTAGAAATCACCAGGGCGCGAGAAGGTTAGCGAGCGGTGCAGCGGGGGGCTGGTGGTCAGCGCCTCATCGATGATCACCGCGTTTTCGGGCAACGCGTCGGCAAGAGTGAGGGTCAAGCGAGCGGGGGCGATGGGCGCGTTCTGCGCAGCGTCGGTCTCCCAACTCGCCCGCGCCTCGGCGACGAATGTCTCGCGACGCTGACGCGATTCTTGCGCCGCCGTTCGTATTCGCTCTTGCGCTCGATCATGGTGTTTGGCTGACAACCGCATCTCGATTTCAGCCAGCAACTCGGCAAGCCCGGTCTTGGGATCGCCGACCAATCCGACCTCTGCCGCGTAGATCATATCCACAGCCCAGGGGCTGGAGTCGAGGTGCAAGAGTGTGGTGGTGGGGCCAAAGGCGTCCCGAGGCCGATAGAGAAAAGGGGTCAATACGTCGGCACCGACGGCGAGCACGACATCGGCCTCACGTAGCATATGCAGCGAGGTGCTGAACCAGGGGCTGAGTACGCCGCGAAATAGAGGATGATCGGTGGGAAAGACCTGCTCTGAATGATAGACGGCGTAAACGGGCGCCCCCAGGCGTTCGGCAAGCTGTAACGCTTCGGCCTGCGCCCCGGATTGCGCCACGCGATCGCCGAACAGCAACAGGGGGTGCTCGGCTGCACCGAGCAGCTCTGCTGCGCGCAACAGGCCCTGATGATCGGGGCGAGTACGCGTATAGACAGTGGCCGGCGACAGACTTTCGATATCGGCGCTTTCCTCCAGCACATTCATGGGTAGCGAAACAAACACCGGCCCGCTAGGTGGCTGGGTTGCTACTTTGAACGCCCGACGCAGGACCATGGGCAGATCGGTGGCGTGGAGCACCTCGGTGGCCCACTTGGTAAAGGGGCGGGCCATGGGCACCAGGTCGGCCCATAGTGCCGGCTCTTGCTGATAGGTACGTGTGTCGGACTGACCGGCCAGCACCAACAGCGGCGTTCCACCTCGGTAGGCGTTATAGAGGCCCGATAGCCCGTTAGCCAGACCGGCCGAGCCGTGCAGGTGAGCTATTGCAACGCGGTTGTGGCCGGCTGTGTCTGTTGCTCGGGCATAGCCATCGGCCATGCCCATGACGCCAGCCTCCTGTAGCCCGAGGACGTAGGTTAGCTGCGGATAGCGCTCGAGGGCCACCATAAAGGGCGCCTCGGTGGTGCCGGGGTTGCCAAAGATATAACGCACGCCGTGGCTGAGCAGGCTCTCCATGACTGCCTGCGCACCGGACATGATCGCCATGGCCTTTCCTCCAAATTGTTGATGCTTGCGCGATGACCTATACGCGCGAGCTGTGGTGCTCGGCCAACGCTTCGTGCACCACGCGGGCCAGACGCTGAATGCTAAAGGGCTTGCTGATCATTCTTGTGTCAGAATCGAGGCCGCCGCGGGCGCTGATCATCTCCTCCGTATAGCCCGAGATATAGATCACCGGCACGCCAGGTAGCTCGGTGCGCAGCGCGGTGACCAGAGTGGGCCCGCTCATGCCCGGCATGATCACATCCGTTACCACGAGGTCGACGGTGAGCCCACTGGCGCATAGCGCCAGGGCCTCGGTGCCGTTTGCGGCCAGCTCGACGGTGTATCCCAGGTCCTGGAGCATGCGCATGATCAGCTCCCGTACGTAATCCTGATCTTCTACCACCAGGATATGGCCGCTGCCACGAGGGGCTTCGCAGAGCCTTTCGTCTTTGTGATGTAACGCTGTACGCACCCTCAGTAGAGGGAAGAAAAGGTGGAAGGTGGTGCCTATGCCAGGCTCGCTTTGTACCTCCACGGTGCCGCCCAGATCCTGGAGCACACTGTAGACGATAGCCAGGCCCAGCCCAGTGCCCTTGCCCACCTCTTTCGTGGTGAAAAAGGGTTCAAAGAGATGGCTCAGAGTGTTGGCGTCCATACCTATGCCGGTATCACGAACACGGATAACCGCATAGAGTCCGGGCTCGGCGTCGAGATAGGGGGGCATCTCGTCGGCGCCCAGCTCGCAGATGTCGGTAGAGATGATCAGAGAGCCGTTGGGTGAACCAGGATGCATACCCGGACGTTCGCCAATCGCCAGCGTCTCAAAGATGGCATCGCGGGCGTTGATGGCCAGATTGATGATGATCTGTTCGATCTGACCAGCAGCGGCGTATATCGGGGGTAGGTCTTTCTTCAGATCCAGTTCGAGCTCGATCTCCTCCCCTAGAATACGTTGTAGGATCTTGGCCATGCTGACGAGTAGCTCGTTCAGATCAAGGTGGTCGATCTGCTCGTCAGAAACCTGCGCCTCTCGTCGGCTAAAGGCTAAAAGTCGTTGGGTGAGATCGGCGGCGCGGCGCCCAGCGTGGCGGATCTGTTGCAGATCTTCGTAGGATGGATCCTGCGGCGAGAGATGAGCCAACTGTACATCGCTATAGCCGTTGATCACCGTCAGCAAGTTGTTGAAATCGTGGGCGATTCCTCCCGCCAGGCGACCGATGGCTTCCATCTTGGCCGCCTGATAGAGCTGGCGCTCCAGTCGTTTGCGCTCGGAGATATCCTCCACCAATGCCAAAGCGCTGGTGATCTCATCGCTCTCGTTGCGGATAGGCTGCACACGATAGCGCAGCTCGACATCGTGGCCGCTCAACGTATAGTGGCGCTCCACTTCGCGGGCCTCACCGCTATGCAGGCAACTGCCGATATCCTCGGCCATGCCCGTCCGGATCATGATAGGATCGAGAAGCACGTTTATCGGCTGCTCCCGCGTGGTAAGCAGTGACTCAAAGCCGGGCATCTCGAGCAGAGCCGCGTTCGCCTCCGTCAGGCTGCCGTCTACATCCACCGACAGGATGCCCAATGGAGCGCTTTCCACCAGATGGCGATACTCGCGCTCACTCTGTCTCAAGGCTTCCTCGGTGACTCGCTGCTGGGTAATCTCGGTGCACACGCCCAAAACATGGTCGTGGAACTGCTCGCCCACCATGGGTACCATGACGGTCCGGAACCAGCGCTCATGTCCCTGGGCATTCACCACCAAGTCGGTCCATTCCTGCCCCACACGAGTCTTGCGCACCTGCTCATCATATTGCATATGTCTCTCGGCCCGAGCGCGGTCCAGACCGAGTTTCTCCGCCAGATCGAGAGGGTCAAGTCCTTGCGCCTCTTGAGCCGAGATGCCATAGAGCTTGCCCAATGCCTGATTGGCCAACACAAAGCGGCTCAGGCCATCACGGACAAAGACGATATTGGGATTCAGATCGATGGCCAAACGTGGCAATGCTTGACTGAGCTGAGTGCTATCAGTGGTTAGATCCTGGGCAGAGGGTTGGTTGTACGGCTCTTGTCGTCGCGCCGGAAAAGAGGGCGATATCAGGTCATCGCCATCTTGAACGCGAGGTGTCTGACCCTGCAATCGCTGGAGCTGCATATTGAGATCGGCAATAGTCTGCAGCGCTTGCGCTAGCTGGCTCTGCAGTCTGCACTCATTGGGGGTGCATCCCTCGTGCTTTGAACTGGCGTCCATGCATACTCCTGTCCCCCCACATGCCGCAATCTCGTACTATGACACTTGATAACACCTATTACCTCGTAGGCGGCCCCCCAGCACGCTTACGACACGGACGTTTGACCATGGTTCTATATCGAGCCCATGGGTCTCGTATGGTATCAGGCGTTGATGTTCATATACTCGTCGCTGGCTGTCTGGCCTTGGCTGCGAAGCTCGTCGGGCTTTTTCATTTCGCCAACGATATTGGCCACTCCGGCGCAAAGCTCCACAAACACCTTATGGATGCTCTGTGTGGCATCGATATTATAGAAACCAAACTCATCCCCTAGCCGATCAAAGGCAGCCAGCATTTTGTTCTGATACACGGTAAAGCTGGTGTAATAATCTGAGTACCCGAGAAAGTCCATGCCTGACTCCCAGTAATCGAATCCACGGGAGGTCAGAACACGGGGCATCAGATGCTCCACGTCGGTGCGAAGGTAAAAGATCGCATCAGGCACCAGCGCAAAACCCATGCAGCGGCGCACCCACTCCTTGTCCAGGCCACGGACCTCGGCCCGAGCGATGAGGGAGTAGATATAGCGATCGGTCAGCACCACGAATCCGGCGCGCAGGGCGGGGATAATGTCGCGCTCGAGCCGATCGGCAAAGTCAGCGGCGTAGAATAGGGTCATGGTAAGATCGCCCAATGTGTGTCCCCGTTTAGCCTCATCGATCCCCTTGCCGGCCAACATCGAACGACGCAGGCCACTGGAGGAGACGGCATAGCCGTTAGCCTCTAGCCACTCGCGCAATAGGGCAATCTGGGTCGAGCGCCCAACGCCATCTGGGCCTTCGAGGACGATCAGCTTCCCCGAGAAATCCATATGCTGAAAAGCGGGCAGGCCGTGGCCATAGAACTGCACCTGGGTCATCCTACGTACCTCCTGCTAGATGGTCGAGATAGCGTCCGGAGAGGTGCTCTTCAGCGATCACCTGTCGCCAGGGGTTTGGCTCGGCGCGCATGGCGCCTACCAAATGAGGCTCGATGATCTCGCGCACCATTTGCTGTTGCGTGACCAATGGCAACGAGGCATCTACGAGAGTAAGCCCGTATTCGTCGCTGATGGCATCGTACTCGCGCAAGATGCGCCCCTGAAAGATGCGATAGCTCTCGAACGCGTCGTCGCTGAGGCCCATGTCGAGGCCGGCCTCATAGTATTTCAGGTTGGGTCGTCCGGTGATGATGCGACGCAAAGACTCGTCGAGGGGCACCTTGAAATAGAGGGCGACGGTGGGAATGCAGGCGAAGGAGTAGACATCGCGCACCCAGTCGCGATCGACGCCGCGGGCAGCATCGCGGGCAAAGGCCGTATACACATAACGATCGGCGAGAACGATGGCTCCGGCCCGCAGAGCGGGCAGAATCTGTTGTTGATGTCGATTGGCGAAATCCACGGCGTGAATGAGGCTAAAGGTCGTCGGTGTGAGCAGCTTTTTCTTTTTGCCGCGTTTGGTCGTGGCTTGAACGAGAGGGGAAGAGTTCCACTCTGAAAAGGCCACGGCATAGCCCGAGGCGACGAGCCATTTATGCAACAGATCTAGCTGGGTGCTCTTGCCCGAGCCGTCGATGCCTTCTACGATAAAAAGACGTCCTGGCAAGGCGGTTCCGTCGGGTAGTTTGGCCATGAGATTGCTCCTTGCCCTGGGCTAACGCAAGCTGTCGTATCGACATTCTATCGATCTGGCGGGTGTGCGTCAAACATGCTGATGATGAGCTGGATGAGTCCCCTGAAGGGAGCCTATTCGCAGGGCTATTGCTGAATGCTCAACGATTTCGCTGCCAAACGATGATCTGCTTGCCCAAGACACCAGCGGAGCCTGTTTCAGGCGCTAGATTGGTGGACTCGCTCATGAACACCACGTGGTGACCATCGGCCGAGATGGTTGGCCAGTAGTTGGGACCATTGGCGGCATGGCCATCGGGGTCTTGGCTCAAGCAGACCGTAATGCCTGAAACGCGATCGCGAAGGAACACCTGGGCATGTCCACCCGTGTCTCCGGCCACCAGGTCTGTGGCGAGGGACGAAAACACGACATAACGGCCATCGGCGCTCACTGAAGGGGCGTCGCTAGAGCCGTTCGCCGGCAACCCAGAAGGGGTGACGCTGACCCGCTCTGTGAGGCTATCGCTTTGCGTCCAAGGTCGGATCAGGATGTGGCTGGTGGGCGTATTGGGCGAGGCCCCCAGACCTGCATCAGACACGATATTGGTCGCCGTAGAGACATAAGCGACATAGCGGCCGTCCGCCGAAAACGTTGGCGCCCAGGAAGGACCATTGCTATCCCCGCCATTCCAGGCTTGGCTGATACGCGACGTGCGTCCCAGGGAACCATCGTACACATAGATGTCATCCATACTATTATGGTCGCCCATCGCCGGATTATCGGCAACGGTCTGGAATGCGATATAACGCCCATCGGCCGAGAGAGCCGGCCGCACGTTGGGGCCAATGACGTCAACGCTCACGCGCACGATGGCGCCAGTGATCAAATCCTGGACAAAGACCTCGCGGCGATCCATGGCTGAGGAACCAGGCATCAGCTCTGGCGATGCCGAATCAAAGGCCAATAACGCACCATCGGCGCTGAGGGCCGGCCGTTCGGCGCCGTAGGTCAGATCTGCGTAAAAGGGGGTCAATCCTCCTCGCCAGAGGTCCGATTGTCCGATGCGCCACAAGTAGACATCGGGCGCATGATTGCGATCCTCTGGGACGAGCGCAGCCATCGTGTCAAAGGCGACCAATTGACCGTTGCCAGAGAGGACGATACGTCCTACGGCGCCCACGTCAGCCAAGTCTTTGTCGCCGATGGCTTCTTCAGAGTGTAGGAAGGCTGCAATCTGTGCGGGAATCCCTCGCCGTTCACCGGTCTCGAGATCGACGTGATAGAGGCGGGGATAAGCGTCGGTTGTGGCGGCGGCGCCCGTGGCTGTGACCAGATTGGTAGCGGTGGACACAAAGGCAACATGACGTCCGTTGGCGGATAGTGCGGGCATGAGGCAATCACCATTCGCCGGCTGGCCATGGTCGTCGACGCTGACAAGCGTCAATGTCCCACCTGAGGGGCCGAGGCGGTCCGGTTCACCGGGATCCGGAGTGGGTTCAGGGGTGGGTAGCATCGGCGGTGTGGGCAGCCCCTGAGGTGTTGGCTGCAATATAGCGTTCTTGATCACCAGTGGCAGACTCAGGTGCGCCTGGGCAGACAATATACGCGCCGGAGCCGAGTGCCTGAGTACAGGCCCCTGGGCAGAGAGGCTTATACGGAGGGCCATGCCTACGGCCAGAACGGCCAGCCAACGGATGATACGGATGTGTCGAGGGAGCTTTGCTTTTGGCTTCATGGCGGCGTATTGTAAGGGCACTGGGAGAGTCTGTCAATGACACCGCGCTTGACCAACCTCCCCATGAATCCTATGATAGGCGCTGGCGCTATTTCGTGGTTGTTCACCCATCATCCTCATAGGGAGGTCACCCTTATGTCTCAGACGATTACCTGGCTCGGCCATGGCTCATGGAAGATGGTCACGCCATCGGGCACCACCTGCTATATCGATCCCTGGATTACCCGCAACCCGGCCTGCCCCATCACGCTGGAGGACATTGACAAGGCCGATCTGGTCTGTGTCACCCACGGTCACAGCGATCACCTGGGCAACGCCATCGAAATCGTCCACAAGACCGGCGCCACGCTGGTCACGCTGCCCGAGGTTGCCGCCTATTGTGCCAACTATGGCATCCCCTACGACAACAATGGGGCGACGCTGCACACTGGCGGCAGCGTGAAGCAAAAGGATGTGCGCGTCCATGCCGTGTTTGCGCTGCACAGCTCGGACATCATGGGGCAAGAGTACCTGGAGCACAACGAGCTCAAGCCCGGCTCCGGCACCTGCGGCATGATCCTCACCCCCGACGGCGGCGATCCGATCTATTTCGCCGGCGACACCGGCGTGTTTGGCGACATGGCGCTCATCGGCAAGCTATACCAGCCCAAGGTCGCCGTACTGCCCGTGGGCGGCAAGTACACCATGGGCGTTATGGAGGCCGGCTATGCCATGGAGTTGCTGGGCAGCGAGGTGCTCCTCCCCGGCCACTATAACACCTTCCCCGGCAACCAGGCCGATACCGATGAGCTGATCCGCCAAGTGTCCATCAGGGCGCCGCGAGCCGAGGTCGTCCTGCTCAAGCCGGGCGGATCCTATAGCCTGTAGCTGGCAGGCCATCGCATTTTGACATCATCAACAGGGAGGAACGATGACAGAACGGATCGTTCGCCATGCGTCTCGGCTCGCGCCAGAGATCATCGCGGCCTATGCCGGGCAAGAGGCGTCTACCGTATACGAGGCGGCCGGCGGCGTCGGCGGCATGGATCATACCGTCCGGCCCATCGCCTGGGGACAGCATATGGTCGGCAACGCGCTGACCGTGCGGTGCCATCCTGCGGATAATCTGATGCTTCACGCCGCCATTGCCATGGCTCAGCCCGGCGATGTCATCGTCGCCGAGGTGGGCGGGCTGGTGGACGCCGGCTATTGGGGCGAGATCACCACCGTTGCTGCCATGGCTCGCGGCGTGGTCGGCTTGGTCATCGATGGTGGGGTCCGCGATCGCGCCGCCATCGTCAGCTATGGATTTCCCATTTGGTCGCGAGCGCTATGCATGCGCGCTACGGTGAAAAAGACCCTCGGCGCGATCAATCATCCTATAGTCGTCGGCGGCGTGTCCGTGCATCCCGGCGATCTGGTGCTAGGTGATGACGATGGCGTCGTTGTCGTGGCTCGCGAAAGGGTCAACGAGGTATTGAAGGCCTCGCAGGCCAGGACGGACAAGGAGGCGGCGGTGATGGAGCGCCTGCGCCAGGGCGAGCTGACGCTGGATCTCCTGGGTTTTCGGCAGACGCTGACGGATCTGGGAATCACCATCGACGCGGACTGAGCTATATCGCCATCTGGCGTTCGAGAAGGAGGGGCATATGGAAGCGCTCCATGTAGGGCATGGGCGGGTGTGTATTACCCCGCCCGGACCGGTGCGCATGATGGGCTATGCCGGGCGCACCGAGCTATCTCGCGGTGTGCACGACGATCTATTTGCCAACGCCGTGGCGCTAGAATCGGGGGATCGACGCGTGTTGATCCTGGCTCTCGATGTATGTTCGCTCAACCTCGATGGCGTCGCTGAGCTCAAGGCTGCTATTAGTCAGCGAACAGGGCTGTCGCCGGAGCAGATCCTGATCAACACGTCGCACACCCATGCCGGGCCGCTGGTAGCTCGGCGCCCTGGGGCCGAGTTCGACGAGATCTACTTTGGCATGATGACCGCGCGAGCCGTCGAGGCAGTCGTAGCGGCGTTGGCCGATTTGGCCCCTGCTACGTTGGCCGTCGGCTCAGCAGCGGTGGAGATCGGCTGGAACCGTCGCGAACGCACGCCGGAGGGCGAGATCATCCTCGGCGTGAATCCAGAAGGCCCCGGCCTGCCTGAGGCGACGCTCTGGCGCTTTGATCGTGGGGTGCGAGCGGGCGGTAGAGAGCGGGAGGCGATCCTCCTTTTCACCCTGCCGATCCACGGCACGACGATGGGCGCCGATAATCTCTACCTGTCGGCGGAATGGATGGGCGCGGCGGTGCGCCATATCGAGAACGCGTATGCCGGGGTGCGCGCCGTGTTCTTGCAGGGTTGCTCTGGCAATCAGAACCCCTATCGCGACGAGCGCACCTTTGAGCGCATGGCGCAGCATGGCGACGCCGTCGGCGAGGCGGTGACCGAGGCATTGGCTAGCGCCGAGACCGTCTCCTCGTGGCCGCTCATTAACCTCGTCCGCACCATCGAGATCCCCTACGCCGAGGGCCAAGGGAGCGGCGCTTGCCCGTTGCATGCCCTGCGCATCGGCGATGCTGTGTTGATCGGCCTGGGTGGCGAGGTTTTTGTCGAGTACGCTCTCTTTGGGCGAGAGCAGTCGGCGGCGGCCAGCACCATGATCCTGGGCTGCACCGATTGCTCCGTGGGCTATCTGCCCACCGCCATTGCCTACGAGGAGGGAGGCTATGAGCCCAATGCCTACCAGCATCTCCCGGATGGCAAGCCGTGGTCACCCGAGATCGAGGAATTGCTCAAAGCCGAGATCAACGCGGCACTGAGTGATCTACTGGCTCCGTAGAACCTACGTGGCAAAGGAGGGATGATACCCATGCCCCAAGGACCCCTGTCCGTTCCCGTTACCCCTGACTGGGAAGAATTGATAGATGTGATCTTGCGCCGGGGCACGCCCCGACGTGTCCACTTTATCGAGCTCTTCCTCGATGCCGAGGTGCAGGAGGCGCTCTGTGAGCGTTATCATCTGCTCGATGGGCTGCACGAGGATGACCCCTACTTTGACCTACAGCGCCAGATCCGCATCCAGCGTGCCCTGGGGTACGATTTCGTCCGGGGCAGTGTAGAGAACCTGGAAGTGCCTCTATACCGCGCCACCCTCGACGACACCGCCGACCTGCAGCGCACCGGCGGGCGGCGTTTTATGGAGGAGCATCGCGGCCCCATCACCACCTGGGACGAGTTCCATGCCTATCCCTGGCCCGATCCGCAGGCGGTCACCACCCGCACCCTGGAGTGGTACGAGCGCAATCTGCCCGACGACATGTGTGTCATCGGCAGCGGCGGCTTTGCTCACTTTGCCGAATATGTGACCTGGATGATGGGCTATGAGACGTTGTGCTATGCGCTCTACGACCAGCGCGATCTCGTCGCCGCCATCGCCGAGCGGCTCATGGAGCTATTCGAGGTCGTCCTGGAGCGCATGTTGCAGTTTGAGCGGGTCAAAATCATCTGGGGCAGCGACGACATGGGCTTTCGCTCCGCCACGTTGATCAGCCCCGCCGACCTGCGCGAGTTTGTCTTTCCTGGGCACAAGCGCATGGCCGCGATGTCCCATGCCGCCGGGCGCCCCTATCTGCTCCACGCCTGCGGCAATCTCTCCGAGGTGATGGAGGATCTGATCGTCGATGTGGGCATCGACGCCAAGCACTCGTTCGAGGACACCATCGAGTCGGTGATCGACGCCAAACAGCTCTATGGCGATCGCATCGCCCTGTTGGGCGGCATCGACGTTGACTTTCTCTGCCGCGCCGACGTCGGCGCCATCCGCGAGCGGGTGCGCCGCACGCTGGACGCCTGCCTGTCCGGCGGCGGCTACTGTCTGGGCACCGGCAACAGCGTGGCCAACTATATCCCGCTGGATAGCTATTTGACGATGCAGGACGAGGGTTCTCTCTATCGCCCCTAGGGTTCGCCTAAAGGAGATGTTGCGATGACCCACACCGTGATCGGCGCCTATGGCTCCTGGTTCGCCGACCGCTTGCCCGACCCGCCGGCGCTGTCGTTGCGGCGAGATGACGTTACCGATGTCGCCCCTTGGAAGGAGGCTGCGCGAACGCGGCTGCTAGAGCGGTTGGCAATGCCCGATCTGGGGTCGACGCCTTCCGTCATCCTGAACCAGACCTGCTACCACGATGGGCTCGACATCGAACACCTCTCCTGGCAGTTGCCCTATGGCCCGGCGACCCAGGCGCTCTTGCTCAAGCCCGCCGGGGCCAACGGTCCGTTGCCTGGTATACTGGCGCTTCATGATCACGCCGGGAACAAGTACTTTGGTCTGCGCAAGATCACCCATGCGGGGGATCAACATCCGTTGATGGCCGACCACCAGCGCGACTATTATGGCGGGCGCGCCTGGGCCAACGAGATCGCCAAGCAGGGCTATGTGGTGCTGGTGCCCGATGCTTTCCCCTTTGGCAGTCGGCGAGTGCGCCTGGCCGACGTGCCCGCCGAGCTATGCGGCGCTC